>JBIIUP010000059.1:0-14530 GCA_044339885.1 Pirellulales bacterium
CAGCACCGGCGACACGTAGCCCGCGGCCGCCAGCGACACGAACGCCAGGATGAACAGCCCGCCGATGAGCATGTTCTGGCGGATCACCGCGATCGTGCGCCGGGAGAGCTCCACGAGGAACGGGACCCGATCGAGGTTGCTGTTGAGCAGGGCGATGCTGGCGGAGTGGATGGCGACGTCGCTCCCGGCGGCCCCCATCGCGATCGACACGTCGCCCGCCGCCAGTGCCGGCGCGTCGTTGACGCCGTCGCCGATCACCGCCACCCGATGACCCGCGGCCTTGAGGGCGTCGACCATCTCCAGCTTCTCGTGCGGCAGCACCTCCGCCTTGTACTCGTCGAAATGCATCTGCCCGGCGACCCGCCGCGCGACGCTCGTCCGGTCGCCGGTCAGGAGCACCAGCCGGGAGATGCCCATCGACCGCAGCCGGTCGACTGCGCCGGCGGCCTCGGGCCGGGCGTTGTCCTCCAGCCCGATCCATCCCAGGTGCCGCCCGCCACGGACGACGTGGAGCACCGAGAGCCCGTCGGCGTCGCTCGCCGTTCCGGCGTCGGCCAGGGCCGCCGCGTCGCCGCCGGCCATCTCCGCGACCCACGCCCCCCGACCGACCAGCACGACCTCGCCCCCGGCCAGCACGGCCTCCACGCCCCGGCCGGCGGTCTCGGTGAACCGCTCCGGCTGGGCCAAGGGCACCCGTGCGCGGCGGGCCATCTCGACGACCGCGCGGGCCACGGGATGCCGGCTCCCCTGCTCGGCCGAGGCCGCCGCGGCCAGCAGGTCGGCGGCCTCGACACCGTCGGCCGGCGTCAGCCGCGACACGGTGAGCACGCCGGTGGTGAGCGTGCCGGTCTTGTCGAAGACGATGGCGGTGATGCTCCGCGCCACTTCGAGCGTCGCCACGCTCTTGATGAGCACGCCGAGCCGGGCCGCGGCCGACAGGGCCGCGACCATCGCCGTCGGCGTGGCCAGGATCAGGGCGCTGGGGCAGGCGATCACGAGCATCGCGATCGCCCGATTGAAGGCGGTTTCGGGGTTGTTCTTCAGGGCGAAGAAGAGCACGACCCCGACGAGCATGAGGATCGTGGGCGTGTACCAGGCGGCGTACTGGTCGATGAGCCGCATGATCGGGGTCCGGGTCCGCTCCGCCTCGAGGATGAGCTCCTTGACCCGGCCGAGGAGCGTGTCGGCCCCCGCCTTCGTGACCTCGATGTCGAGCACCCCGGTGAGGTTGATGGTGCCGCCGAAGACCTCGTCGCCCCCCGTCTTTTCCGCCGGGATCGACTCGCCGGTGACGCTCGCCTGGTTCACCGTGCTGGCGCCGACGACGACCCGCCCGTCGGCCGGCACCGTGTCGCCGGGCCGGACGCGGACGACGTCCCCCGGCCGCAGCGCCGTGGCCTCCACCGACTCCTCCGCTGACGCGGCCCGCTCGCCCCCCATGGTGCCCGCGACGAGCCGGCTGGCCTTCGTGGGGGCCAGGCGGATGAGCGACTCGATGCTCGCCTCGGCGCCGATCGCCGTGCGGCGCTCGATGAGCGACGAGACGACCATGAAGAAGGCGACCGCCGCCGCCTCCTGGTACTTCCCGCTGGAGACCGCCCCGATGACGGCCAGGGCCACCAGCGCGTTCATGCCCGCCTTGCCCGACCAGAGGTCTCGCGCCGCCGCGGCCACCAAGGGCGCCGCCAGCAGGCAAACCGCCACCGCCGCCGGCAGCGCGGCGTAGAAAGGCTGCTTCCAGAGCCAGCCGGCGACGAGCGAACAGACCAGGAGCGTGCCGCCGACGAGCGTGGCGAGAATCTGCACCTCCAGTCCCCGGCCCAGCCGGGGTACCGTCGCCGCAGTCGGCACGGCGGCCTGCACGCGTGCATCGACGACGGCGACGGGTTCCGGGGCGAGGGCGGTGACCACGGACGGAGGACTCCGGGAGGCGATCGAGGGTCAAGCCGATGATAGCACGGCAAAAAGCTGCGGCCGCCCGAAGGCGGCCGCAGCCTGCACGACATGGGTCGGGCCGAGGCCCGACGGATCACTCGACGGCACCACCGCCGACGCCGGCGCTCTCGCCGTCGCCGAGGTGCTTCAGCCAGACGAGGTTGTTGCACTCGTTGAGTGCCGACTGGTTGGTCTCGAACGTCGCGGCGGTCGGCACACCACCGGCCTTGTAGGGGCCGATCCAGCCGTCCGGCGAATCATTGTAGCCGCCGACGTCCTGGACCTTGGCCACGTGGAAGTCCGCGAACAGCATCTGGGCCGAGCCGCCGACGAACAGGCCGTCGCCGTTCTTCCGGGCCCCGACGATCGGCACGATGTCGTTGATTTCGTGGATCTTCTCACCCGCCTCCCCGCCCAGCGCCGTCGTCAGCGGGCAGTTCATGCCGTCGGTGAACGACTCCACCAGGATGTCGCCCGCCTTGACGACCGGCGACTCGCCGCCGGCCTCGTTGACCAGGAAGCCGTTCATCGTGGTAGCGATCGCCGAGGTCACGAGGGCGTCGCCACCGTCGCCGTTGCGGGAATTCCCCATCAGGGCGATCACGTCGCGGTTGGCACCGCAGTTGGTCAGCTTCTTCTCGCTCAAGGGCCCGTCGCCGTCGAGCGGCATCTTGCCGCCGTCGGTCGTGACCGGGTTCATCTTGCCGTCCGAGCCGCCGTAGCCGTCGTCACCGGGCCGCACGTCGCCGCGGCTGAAGTGCCAGGTCGTGGCGAAGTTCGAGTTGTGCCCGTCCGTCCAGATCTTGCGGAGCTTGGCCGAACCCGCCGTCTCCGACGCCAGGTCCTTCGGGCCATTGGAGCCGCCGAAGTACACGTTGGTGTTCTTGCCGCCCCAGCGGGTGACGTTGTGGTTCGACGTCTTGGTGGCATTCGTCGCCCCGGTGTAGTCGGCGACCTTCTCGTTGATCTTGGAGATGTTCGACTGGTCGAGGGCCTTGCCGGGGTTGGTCACCTTGAGCTTGATGACGTCCGCGACCCAGCCGATCCGGCGGGAATCGCCGTCCCGGAGGTGGTCGAAGGCGCCCGACGACAGGTTGCCGCGCTCGGCCTTGTCCTGGTCGGAGTAGATGACGAAGCCACGGCCGAACGAACCGAGGGCCATGTTAGAGCCGGCCGCGATCGCCGCCTGACGGGCGGACGACAGGGCGGGCAGGAGCAAGCCGACCAGGAGCCCGATGATGGCGATGACCACGAGGAGTTCGACGAGCGTGAACCCCGCGGTCCGATCCGACCGTGTGGGAGAGAAAGAACGCATGAGAGATGTCCCTTGCTGGAAAGAATGATCCCCCGCCGCACGGCGGGGATGGATTCCGATCGACCACCGACAGGCGTTGGTGTAGGCCCGGGGGATGAGCCGCCCGTGAGACGTCTGTGAGATTTCTGTGAGCGAGCACCTTTTCCTCCGCCGCTCGCGAAAAACTTGCGCGAAACTCATGGGTCGGGGGCCGATTTCCCCGCTAGCCTTGGACTGCGGTCGACCGGTTCGCGACAGCATGACCACACGGAGGACGAAGGCCCATGGGTACCACGCCGAAAAGGTCAGGCACTCCGGCTGCCCCATGGGCCCCGCGGATGAAGGAGGTGAAGCCGCCGTCGGCCGCCACGAGCGATTCGGCCAAGATGGCGCAGCTCGCCCTGGCCAACATGAAGACGATCGACAAGGTCCGCAGCCACGGCGGCGACGTCGACCAGGCCTACGCCCGGCTCTGCCGGGCCGAGCGGTCCGGGAACCGTCCGCCTCCCGCGAGCACTGGCGTGGCGGGGCTTCCTCCGATGATTCGCTGGGCGGCCCTCGCCGTGGTCGTCTGCGGGACGCTGGTGGGCGTCGGCTTCGCTCTCCGTGGCGGGTTGAGCCGGTCGCACTCCGTGGCCGGAACCCTCACGTTCGAGAAGCGGGCGATCGCCAACGCCAAGGTGGTCTTCCACACCCTCACGTCGGGCCAGGCCGTGCGCGAAACGACGACGTCGGACACCGGTTCGTTTCAGCTCGCTGCCCTGACCCCGGGCGTCTACAAGGTGACCGTCCACAGCCGCGCCGGCTCGAAGCTCAGGCTGCCGTCGTACCTGACGCGGCCGGAGTCGACACCCTACTTTCTCACCATCCGCAAGGATCTCCACGACGTCGCCATGACGGCGATGCGCGAGTAGCGCGGCGGCGCCGTCAGCCAAGCGGATGCTTCGGGCGTCGGCATGCTCCCGGCTCGACCCCGGGGCACGGCCTCGACGAGCACGATTCGCGGCGGCCCGCGCTGTCGAACGGACCGTCTGGCCGGCGGACCGGCGGTCGCGTTAGCCTGCGGTGGCCGCGTCGGCACGAACGCGCCACAATCGCTCCCGTCGCCCCCTGGAGCCCCCACGCGCATGACCGTCGGCCCCGCCAGACCCTGGGTCGTCGCGGCGATCGCCGCCAGCCTCGCGGCCGGCGCGCGGGCCGCTGACCTGCCGCCGCACCCCCGGCTTCTGCTCACGCCGGCCGCGGTGGAACGGATCGCGGACCGCGTCGCGGCGGACCCGCTCGTGGCCCTCGTCCGCGACGCGACGATCGTGTCGGCCGAGCAGGCCCGCGTGCGCCGGACCTGCGAATACCGCATCCCCGACGGCAAGCGGCTCCTCGGCGAGTCGCGGGCCGCGATTCACGTCGTGCTCCATACCGCGATGGCCTGGCGGCTCACCGGCCAGCGCGACTACCTCGACCGCTGCGTGCGGGAGCTCGACGCCGCCTGCGGGCTGCCCGACTGGAACCCGGGACATTTTCTCGACACGGCGGAGATGGCCACAGCCGTGGCGCTCGGCCTCGATTGGCTCCATGCCGACCTCGATCCGGACGCCCGCGACCGCTACCGCGCCGCACTGCTCGCCAAGGCGATCCGGCCCGCCGAGGAGGTGCTCACCGGGGGGAAGTCGTGGGCGAAGGCCAGCAACAACTGGTCACAGGTCTGCGGGGCGGGGATCGCGGTGGCGTGTGCCGCCGTCGCGGAGGACCGGGCGGCGCTCGATGCCTCGCCGTTCGCGCGGTGCCTCGAGCTGATGCACGACTGCGAGGTCTTCTACGCCGGCGGAGGCTACCCCGAAGGCCCGGGCTACTGGGATTACGGCACGAGCTACCACGTCCTCGGCCTCGCGGTGGCTGCCGGCCTCGGCGCGCCCGATGCCGTGCCGCCGGAGCTGGCGCGGAGCGTGGGTTTCATGGCCCACGGCCGTGGCCCCAGCGGCCTGCTCTTCAATTTCGCCGACGCGCAGCCGGGTCGCGACGCGTTCGTTCCGGCCCGCGGCTGGCTCATCCGGGAACTCCCGGTCACTGCCGAGCCCGGTGACTCGGCCGCCGCCCTGGCGGGTGACCTGCGGCGCGGCCTGGCGGCGCTCGAGCCGGAGCTGCGGCGCACCGGCGGCAACGACCGCTTCTTTCCGCTGCACCTGCTCTGGCTGCCGGAGCAGCCCGGGCACGACCCCGGCCTGGCTCCGGTGGCGTTCACCGGCGGCCAGCAGCCGGTGGCGATGATGCGGTCGGGCACGGCCGACGACGACGCGGTGTTCGTGGCCGTGAAGGGGGGCACGCCGGGGGCCAGCCACGGCCACATGGACGTGGGCGGTTTCGTCTACGACGCCCTCGGCCGCCGCTGGATCCACGACCTCGGCCCTGACGACTACATCCTGCCGGGCTACTTCGACGCGAAACGTTTCTCCTATTTCCGGCTCTCCGCTCGGTCGCACAACGCGCTCATCATCGACGGCGGACTGCAGGAGCCGACCTGCGACCCGTGCCCGATCGGGGACGTGGTCGCGTCGGCCGATGCGGCGGCCGCGACCATCGACCTCGGGCCCGCCTACCGACTGGCGTCGGGGCCGCTCGCCGAGAGCGTCACCCGCCGCGTGACGCTCGACCGCGAGCCGCGGCTCACGAGGATCCACGACACCGTCGTCGCTCCGGCGGGCGACGTCCGCTGGCAGGCGGTGATCGACGCGGACGCCGAACTCGACGGGAGCCGCGTCGTGCTCCGCAAGGACGGCTTGGCCGTCGCGCTCGACGTGGCGGCCACGTGCGACCCGCCGGCCGCTGCACCGGTGGCGTGGGCCGTCGAGGATGCGCGGCCGCCGACGCTCCGCGAAATGCAGAACGACGGTTTCCGGATCCTCTTCTGCACGGTCCCGCGGGCCAGGCGGATCGAGGTCGAGGTCACGATCCGTCCCCAGCCGGGGCTCCCCGTGGCGGCCGAATCGAAGTAGCCACCGACCGCGACCCGCCCAGACCGCAGGCCGCAGGCCGCGGATCCGTCCGTCGCACGCCGGGATTGCCGCGCCCGGGGCCGTCTGCGGCCGACGCTGACGCCCGAGTCGTGCGGCAGCCGCGTCAGACGTCGAGGTGCTTCACGTCGAGCGCGTGACGCTCGATGAACTCCCGCCGCGGCTCGACCTTCTCCCCCATGAGCACGCGGAAGAGGTCGTCGGCCGCCGCCGCGTCCGACATGGTGACCCGCAGCAGCGTCCGGTTGGCCGGATCGAGCGTCGTCTCGCGGAGCTCCTCGGCGTTCATCTCCCCGAGCCCCTTGAACCGGGTGATGGAGAGCCCCTTCTCGCCGGCCCGACGCACGGCCGTGAGCAGGCCCCGGAGGTCCTCCAGGCCGATCTCGTTCTCGCCGCGGCGGAGCGTGTAGCGGGCAGCCTCGCTGCCGGTGCGATCCTGCGGCATGAGGGCGTCGATGCCGAAGCCCATCGCCTCGAGCTCCTTGAGCCCGGCGTTGATGCTGCGGACCTCGTGGAGATCGACGACCACGAGCTGGTCGACGCCGGTGCCGGGCGCGGTCCCCGGCGTGGTGTCGCCGGCCGCCACCGCCTCCTCGATCCGGCCCACCTGCAGCGCGCCGCCGGAGGCCTGCTCCTTGCCCTTCACGAAGGCCTCCAGCTCGTCGCGGCTGGTGAACCACCGCTCCTCGACGCCGTAGTAGACGTGGTACATCGGCAGCTTGCCGGTCTTCGGGTCCCGCCGGGGCGCGTGGTCGCGGAGGCTCACCCCCCGCTTCTCCAGGGCGACCAGCGCGTCCTCCAGCCCGTTGAGCGTGCGGCAGAGCTTCTGCATCTCGTCGCCGGCGACCTCCCGGCCGCCACCCGGCAGAAACACCCCCTCGCCGAGCCCCTGGTCGAGAAGCTGCGTCTTCATCTCCTCCTCCGTCTGCACGTAGTAGACGTTCTTCTTCGAGCGGACGCGGAACAGCGGCGGCTGGGCCACGTAGACGTGTCCCTCGGCCACGAGCCGGTACATCTGCCGGTAGAAGAAGGTGAGCAGGAGCGTGCGGATGTGGGAGCCGTCGACGTCGGCGTCGGTCATGATCACGACCTTGTCGTACCGCCGTTTCCCCAGGTCGGCCTCCTCGCCGATCCCGGCCCCGATCGCGGAGATCACGCTGCGGACCTCCTCGTTGGCGAGCACCTTGTCCTCGCGGCTCTTGTAGGCGTTGATGATCTTGCCGCGCAAGGGGAGGATCGCCTGGTACTCACGGTGCCGGCCGCCTTCGGCAGAGCCGCCGGCGGAATCACCCTCGACGAGATAGAGTTCGCACTTCTCCACGTCTCGGCTGGTGCAGTCGCGGAGCTTCCCCGGGAGGCCGCCGCCGGAGAGCGCCCCCTTCCGCTCGCGGAGGAGCTGTTTGGCCTTCTTCGCCGCCTCGCGGGCCTCGGCCGCGAGCACCCCCTTCTGGACGATCGCCTTGGCGCTCTTGGGATTCTCCTCGAGGTACTTGGCGAGGAAGTCCCCGACCGCGGAGTTGATGATCCCTTCGACCTCGCCGTTGCCGAGCTTGGTCTTCGTCTGGCCCTCGAACTGCGGGTGGGGCACCCGGACGCTGATCACGACGGTGAGTCCTTCGCGGACGTCCTCGCCGGTGGGCACGAGATCCTTGTAGACGCCCGTCTTCTTGCCGTAGGCGTTGAGGGCCCGCGTGAGGGCCGAGCGGAAGCCCGAGACGTGCGTGCCCCCCTCGGTCGTCGAGATGTTGTTGACGTAGCTGTGCAGGCTCTCGGTGTATTCGCCGGTGTACTGCAGCGCGATGTCCCAACTCACGCCCTCGCCCGAGCCCTTGATCGTGATCACGTCGGCGTGGATCGCGTCGCTGGCCTTGTTGAGGTGCTCGACGAACTCCTCCACGCCCCGCTCGTAGCAGTATTCCTCGGTGTTGCCGCTGGCGGCGTCGGTGAAGGTGATCCGCACGCCGGAGTTGAGGAAGGCGAGTTCGCGGAGCCGCCGCGAGAGGATGTCCCAGGAAAACTTCGTCTGCGGGAAGATCTGCGGATCGGGTTTGAAGGTGGTCTTGGTGCCGTTCCGCGTCGTGGTGCCCATCTTTCGCACCGGGCCTGTCGGCTCGCCCCGCTGATACTCCTGCTGCCAGACGTGGCCCTCGCGGGAGACCTCGACCTCGCACCACTCCGAAAGGAAGTTGACGACCGTCACGCCGACGCCGTGGAGGCCGCCGGAGGTCTGGTAGGCCCCCTTCTCGAACTTGCCGCCGAACTTGAGGACCGTCATCACCCCCTCGAGGGTCGAGACGTCCCGCTCCATCTCCTCGGAGAGTTGCAGGTGGCGGTCGGTCGGGATGCCACGGCCGTCGTCCTCGACCGTCACGCTGCCGTCGACGTTCACCGTCACGCTCACGTGCTTGGCGTAGCCCGCCATGCACTCGTCGATCGAGTTGTCGACCACCTCGTAGACCAGGTGGTGGAGGCCGCGGGACGTGTTGTCGCCGATGTACATGCCGAACCGCTCCCGCACGTGCTCCCGGTCGGAGAGATGCTTGAGATCGGCCGACGTGTAGTCGGGCTGCTGCGATGCGTCCGCCATGGGAGGTCTCCTCGGAGGGTGATGCGGTGGGCCGCGGGTCGCTTTAGCCGCCCCCGGCGCCGGCCAGGAGCCGGCAGCGGATGTCGGTGATGCCCGCGGCGGGCAGGAGGGATTGAAGGCTCGCCAGCACGGCCCGCTTGTGGAAGCCGAGTTCCTGGACGAGGGCCGAGTGGCTCACGAACACTTCGAGCACCCCGCGGCGCACGGTCCCGGGCTGCGATCCGGAGCGGAGGGCCTCCGGCACGGCCTCCCGCCAGGCCGCCTCGAGCCCCGCGGCCGCGTGTTCCCGGTCGTATCCGGTCCGGGCCATGAGCCGCGACACGACGCGGCCGATCGGCTGGGGGCCGGCCGCGGAGTCGGGGCGGGAGCTGCGGTGGTGCATGGCGGGGACGCCGGACTAGTCAGCGGCCAGCGGCATGATCACGTAGCCGTAGCCGTCTTCGGTGCGACAGACGCAGGCGCTCTGCGGGTCGGTGAGCTCCACCGTCACGCTCGTGCCGCCGTCGAGCACGCGGAGGAAGTCGCCCACGAACCGCGGGTCGAGCTTGATACGCACCGCGGCGCCGGCGTGGTCGATGGGCAGTTCGACGCGGCTCTCGCCGCTCTCGGCGGAGCGGCCCGCGAGCACGAGCTGGCCGGGCTCGAACGAGAAGTCGACCCCCTTCGACTGCTCGCTGGTGACGATCGCCGCCTGCCGGACCGCGGCCAGGAACGGCCCGGCCACGAGATGGACGCGGATCGCATCGGGCCGTTCCGGGAACACGTCGCGCCACCGGGGGAAGCGGCCCTCGACGCGGCGGGCCGATACCGTGGTGCCGCCGCTTTTGACGATGATCTCGCTGGGCTGGACGGCGACGTGGACCGGACAGTCGGCGGACCCGAGGCACCGCTCGATGAGCTGCATGGCCCGCGCCGGCACGATCGGCTGCTCGGCCGGGGCTCCCGCGGCTCCGCCGGCCGGGCCCTCCATCTTCGCCAGCCGCCGGCCGTCGGTGCCGACGGCGATCACGCCCTCCGGGGAGAGCTCGACGAGCACGCCTCCCAACGCGTAGCGGCTCGACTCGTTGTCGGTCGCGAAGACGGTCCGGCGCACCAGTTCCCGCATCAGCGGCGAGGAGATCTCGAAGCCGGGGGCCGGCGGAAACGCGGCCACCGCGGGAAACTCCAGCGGGTCCTCGGCGGGCAGGCGGAACTCGCTGCGGGGAGCCTTGACCACCGCGGCCGTGCCGTCGGTATGAATCTCGAACTGCGTGCCGGGGCTGCTCTCCCGGACGATGGCCGCGACCCGGCCGCTCGGCAGGAGCACGGCCCCGGGGGCTTCGGTCTCCACCCCCTCGATCTCGATGCGGATGCCGATCTCCAGGTCGGTCGCGGACAGCACCGTCCCGTCGCGGCCGGCCTCGAGCTTGACGTTGGACAGCACGGGCTTGGGAGACCGCGCCGGCACGACCGCGGCCGCCGCCTGCAGGGCGGCCAGCAACGGTTCTCTCGGGCACCGAACTTTCATGGGGACGGCTCGTTCTCTGCGAGGGCTCGAAGGGCGGCGACATGCCGCGGATGGCGGGCTCGGGGCCCCCGGATGCCCCCTACTGTACCCGAGAAAAGACCGCCTGAAATGCCCCGGTTTCGCCGGCCGTCGCGCCGCTGGCGAGCGGGTCCGTGACGGCACCGGCCGACGGCCGGCCCTCGCGCCGCCGCTCCGGAGATCCACTCCTGTTCTTCCTTCAAGTTTTGGAAATGACAGAGAAGAGTTGCAGTGCTCGCAGGATCAGTAGGACCGAACAGGCCGAGGGAGGATCAGGTGACGGGTGCCATGAAGGGTGGCAGCGTGGAGAGCCCTGAAAACAGCCAGGTCGCACTCCCGGTGCCGCCGGACGCGCCCGTGGATAATTCGTCGTGTCGGTGTCGGTGGCGTGTTGGCGACGTGGGCGGCCGAACGTCGCCGGGCTGCCGCGAACGTGTGTTCAGGCGGTCCGGCGGGTGGTGCCCCGAGGTCGCTGCCGTGGTGGCGGCGCGTCGTCAGCGGTGTCGAGATGGCGGGACGCGGCGTCCGGACGGCGAACCGACACGGCGCCGACGACGACCAGCACGTGGAGCCGGGGTGTCTCCGGTGATCGCGGCCGTCAGCACCTCCAGGTCCGCGGCGAAGCCGGGTTCGCTCGCCAGGCGGGCCGCCACCAGCCGCGCCGCGTGCATGACGGTGGTGTGGTCGCGGCCGCCGCAGTCGGCGCCGATCGACCCGAAGCTCTCCGCCGTGAGACTGCGGGCGAGATACATGCCCACGCCGCGGGCCTCGGCCAGGACGCGGCGGCGGGACGGGCCGAGCAGGTCTTCCAGCGGCAGCCCGTAGTGGCGGGCGACGATCCGGAACACCCTCCGCACCGCCGGTGCCTGCCGGACCGGCGCCGGCGTGGCAGGCACCGGGGCGGGGAGCGAGACCACCAGGCCTGCGGCGAGCCTCGTGGCCAGGCCTGGATCGATGGCGGCGCGGGCGGGGTGACTGGTCAGCGACAGGCAGAAGGCCGTGCCGCAGCCGGTGGCTGCGTCGAACAGCTGCGCGAAGCTCCGCTCCCGCTCCGCGCTGCCGAGTTGGTCGACGTCGTCCACGACGACGAGCCGGTGTTCCGTCATCCGGCGGAGCAGGCGAGCTCCCTGATCCGCCGCGGCCGCGGCGGAGATCTCCCGCCCGAGGGCGGGGCCGTCCCAGATGCCGCACCAAGCGGCGAGGCCCGCCGCGATCCCGGCACACGACTCGAGGCACCGGGAGGCGCCGGCCGCGGCCGTGGACACGACCACCACCGGGCTGAACCGCGGGGGGAAGGCCGCCGGATCGACCGCGGCCGGAGGCTCCAGGAGCAGTTGCACCGCGAGTGCGGCCAGCCCCTGCGAGGCAGCGGCCCGGCGGGCGGGGCCCGGAGCGGTCACGGCGGCGATGCGGTCTGCCTCGCGGACGGCCACGATGGCGTCCCCCCAAGAATGATCCTGGCCGAGGCATCCCTGCCGGAGCGATCCGACGAACGATCAGAGACTATCCCTGAACCCTCGGGTCGTGAAGGGCCGACGGTTTCGGGCGGCCACCGCCGGGCATCCGCCCGAGCACCGTCCGCAGCCGCTCCAGGGCGGTGGCGACGAGGGCTTCGGTGGTCCCGTGGCCAAAGCTGAACCGCACGGCGGACCTCACGACGTCATCCGGCAGGCCCATGGCGACCAGCGCCGGCGCCGGGTCGCTGGCTCCGCTGGCGCACGCGGTGCCCGTCGCGGCGGCGACGCCCGCGAGGTCCGCGGCCATCACCACGGCCTCGCGATCGAGTCCGGGGAACGCGATCGTCGAGATGTGCGGGGCCCGGCGGGCCGTCGCGGCGATGACGACCGGCTCGATGGACGCCTCCCGGGCGGCGGCGCAGAGGGCCGCCTCGAACCCCGCGCGGACCGCATCCAGACGGGTTGCGAGCTCCCCGCGGGCCGCGGTCGCCAGTTCGAGCGCCCGCGCGAAGCCCACCGCGAGCGCCACCGGCTCCGTGCCTCCCCGCAGGCCCCGTTCCTGCGGGCCCGGAACGAGCGGCCGCAGGTCGACGCCGCCGCGCACCAGCAGCCCGCCGATGCCCCGCGGACCGCCGAACTTGTGCGGGGCGACGACGACGGTCGCGGCACCCGCCGCCACCGCGGCCTCGGCGCCCGGGCCGCAGACCACCGCCTGCGTCGCGTCGACGTGCAGGAACCTCCCCGCGCCGCCCGCCCAGGTCGCCAATCGTCCCACGTCCTCGACGCCACCGGACTGCCCGCAGACGAGGGTCGCGCAGAGGATCGTCACGGCCGGCGGCTCGGGGTCGGGGTCGGGAGCGAGCGTGCCGTCGCCCAGCAGCGGCAGCCGCGCCACCTGCCAGCCGCGGGCCGTCAGGGCGGCCGCAGCGGCGCCGGCACTGGAATGGTCCCGCGCGGAAAACCGGCACCGCCCAGGTCCTCCCGCCGCCCCGGCCAGGCCGAGGATGCCCAGGAAGTTCGCCTCGGTGGCGCCGCTGGTGAAGACCAGGCGGTCACCCCGGCGGCCGCCCAGGAGGGGCACGATCCGCTCCCGCGCCTCCTCGAGGATTTTTCGGGCCAGGCGGCCCGGGCCGTGGGGGCTCGACGGGTTGCCGAAACCCTCGCGCCGGACGGCCTCCATGGCGGCGGCGACCTCGTCGGCCACCGGCGTCGCCGCCGCGTGGTCGAGGTACACCGAGCCGGGCTGCGGGGGAGAGGAGGACGGACCCATGCCCTCCATTATGTATGCAGGCCTCGTCTCGAGGCCTCGGCAGGCCGGGCCGTGGAGGCCGGGATGACGGCGCGTGGGAAGAACCGCGGGGCGGGGACCGGCGGGCCCCCGTCGCCCGGGCCGCCGCCCCGTCCGGCCGTCAGGCGTTCCAGAACCGGGCGATGCGCTCGAGCCCCTGGCGGAGCTTCTCCTCGGCGGCCGCGAACGACATGCGGACGTGCCCTTCGGCGCCGAAGGCGCTGCCGGCCACGCAGGCCACCTGCTCCCGCTCGAGGAGCGCCTCGCACCAGGCGGCGCTCGTGGCGATGCCGCGGTCCCGCGAGCGGGCCAGGGCCGCGCGGATGTCGAGGAACGCGTAGAACGCCCCGCCGATCTCCGGCAGCCGGGCGCCCGGCAGGGACGCCAGTTCGCCGACCACCAGGTCGCGCCGCTTCTGGAACTCACGGCACATCGCGGCCACGCAGTCCTGCGGCCCGCGGAGGGCCTCCACGGCCGCGTGCTGGCCGATGCTCGAGGGATTGCTCGTCTCCTGGCTCTGGAGGTTTGCGATCGCCTTGGAGAGCGGCTCCGGCGCGATCGTCCAGCCGATCCGCCAGCCGGTCATGGAATAGGTCTTGCTCACGCCCGCCACCACGACGGTGCGGTCCTGCAGGCCGGGCCGCACCGTGGGGAACGAGACGGCGCGGCGGCCGTCGAACACGAGCTGGTCGTAGATCTCGTCGGAGACCACGGAGAGGTTCGCCTCGAGGACCACGTCGGCGAGGCGGCCGAGCTCCTCGGGTGAGTAGACGACCCCGGTGGGGTTGCTCGGGGAGCAGAGCAGGAGCATGCGGGTCCGCGGCGTGAGGGCGGCCCGCAGGGCCGACTCCGAGAGCTTGAAGTCCTCCTCGATCCGGGTCTCGATGAGGACCGGCTTGGCACCCGTGAGCTTGATGAGCTCCGCGTAGCTGACCCAGTAGGGGGTGGGGACGACCACCTCGTCGCCCGGGTCGAGCGTCGCGGTGAACACGTTGTGCAGCGCGTGCTTGGCGCCGCTGGAGACGACGACCTGGGCGGCCGTGGCGGCCAGGCCGGATCGCCGGGAGTAGTCCTCCGCCACCGCCTTGCGGAGCTCGGGGATGCCGGCGGCGGGCGTGTACTTCGTCTTGCCGGCGCGGATGGCGGCCTCGGCGGCCCGGCAGACGTGCTCGGGCGTGGGGAAGTCGGGCTCGCCGACGGAGAGATCGATCACGTCCTGCCCGGCGGCCTTCAGGGCCGCGGCCCGTGCGGCCATCGCCAGGGTCGCGGAAGGTTCGAGGGCGGCCATGCGTGCGGCGGTCCGCAGACAGTTCGACGACTCCATGAGGTTTCCTCGTGCGCTCCAGAGGGTGTGAAGAACGGTGTGAAGAAGGGTTGGGAAGAAGGACGGGTGACGACGCCGAATCGGGCCGCAGATCCGCCGCCGGGCAGGGCCG
>JBIIUP010000251.1:0-4037 GCA_044339885.1 Pirellulales bacterium
CTCCGGAGCACGACCTCGACTACCGCACCCACTTCGAGCGGCGGACCCGGCTCGCCGGGGCGCCGGTGTGGCGGGCACGGCTCGAAGTATTGGGCGGGCGTCAGCCGACGGCCGGCTCGTAGATCCTCCCGGGGCGTCCCCGGGAGGCCGCGCTGGCGGCGATGTCGTAGAGCTTCGTGCCCGCGGGCGTCGGATAGCGGCCGGTGAGGCAGGCCTGGCAGAGGTCGTCCGCGGGCAGGCCGATCGACCGGGAGATCGCCTCCAGCGGCAGGTAGCGGAGCGAGTCGGCGCCGAGCCGGGCGGCCATCTCCGCCTGGACCGCCTCCGTGAGCTGCCCCCCGCGGAGGAACTCCGGCGCGAAGAGCTCGTCGATCGTCGACATGTCGATGCCGTAGAAGCAGGGGGCCACGATCGGCGGGCAGGCGACCCGCACGTGGATCTCCCGGGCCCCGCCCAGCGACCGCATCCGTCCCAGGAGCACCTTCATCGTCGTCGACCGGACGATCGAGTCCTCGACGAGGATCACCCGCTTCCCCTCGAGCACCTCGCGGAGCGGGGTGTATTTCGTCTCCGCCTTCTGGCGCCGGCTGGCGGCACCGTCGATGAACGTCCGGCCCGTGTAGCGGTTGCGGATCAGCCCCTCGACCGCCGGGATCTTGAGGCGATAGGCCATGGCGTCGGCCGCGGCCTTGCTCGTGTCGGGCACCGGCACCACGACCGTGTCGTCGTCGAGCGGCACGGTCTCCAGGTTCGCCAGCTCCTCGCCGAGCCGCTTCCGGGTGAGGTACACGCTGCGGTCGTCCATGGTGCTGGCGACGTTGGCGAAGTAAATCCACTCGAAGAAGCAGTGGGCCCGCCGCGGACTCTCGGCGAACCGCTCCACGCGGACCTCCCCGCCGTCCACGACGAGCGCCGTACCGGGCTCGAGCGAGTGGATCGACTCCGCGGGGAACCCGATGTTCAGCAGGGCCACGCTCTCGCTGGCGGCGGCCACCAGCGGCCCGAGCACCGCATACTCCAGGGGACGGATCCCCAGCGCGTCGCGGGCCACGATGAGCCGGCCGCGGGCATCGAGCATGGCGATGTTCCAGGCGCCGTCGAACCGCCGCGCGATCGCCGCGAGCATCGCGGCCGGCTCGGGATCGGTGGCGCCGGACAGCTCGCGGCCGATGGCGTGCATGAGCACCTCGGTGTCGTTGTCCCGGGCGAGGTGGCTGTCGGCGCAGGCGAGGATCTCGGCCCGCAGCTCGCCGTAGTTGGCGAGCTGGCCGTTGAAGCCGAAGGCGAACCACTTCCGCTTCTGGATGTGCGGCCGCTCGAGCGGCTGGGCGTAGCCGCGGTCGTCGCCGCCGCAGGTGGCGTAGCGGACATGGCCGATCGCAGCCCGGCCCGCGAGCTGCTCCATGAGGCTCTCGTACTTCCCCCGGTGGCTCATCCGGAACACCTCGCTCACGGTGCCCACGTCCTTCGACGTGGAGAGCAGCTGGGTGCGGTCGGGGTTCCAGGAGGTGATGCCGGCCGAGAGCTGACCACGGTTCTGGATGTCGAGCAGCATCCGCGGCAGGAGCCGCGACACCTCGTCCTGGCCCTGGGCCGGGCAGAGCGGACTCTCCTTCCCCGGGGGCACGGGGAGGTGGTAGATCGCCGCCAGGCCGCATTCGTGGTGGAGGTCGCTCATGAACGCCGGGGCCCCGGGGATGCGGGGCCCGGGCGGGGCACGTGACCCGGGCCGGCGCCCACCGGCGCACTATACGGGCCGCGGTGGCGGCGGCTCAACGGGCCTCGCGGCGCCGGGGCGTTTCCGCGACGCCCGTGGGCGGGCTGCGGCAGGCATGGGTACCATGATCGTCCGGCGCGCCTGCCCGCAGCCGCCCCGCAACCCGAGCCGCCATGACCGATCCCGACCGCCTCGCCCTCGTCACCGCCGCACGGCTGCTCGTGGTGAAGGTCGGCACCCGCGTGCTCACCGGTCCCGACGGCCTGCTCGACGGCGGCCGGATCGAGGCTCTGGGCCGCCAGTTCGACGCCATCCTCGGCGGCGGCCGGCAGGTCGTGCTCGTGAGCTCCGGCGCCGTCGGCGCCGGCATGGGCCGGATGGGCCTCGACCGGCGGCCGCAGGAGCTCGCCCGGCTCCAGGCAGTGGCCGCGATCGGCCAGAGCTGCCTCATCGAGGCCTACGAGCGGGCGTTCCGCGGCCACGGGCGGCACGCCGCCCAGGTGCTCCTCGTCGCCGAGGACCTCCAGGACCGGACCCGCTACCTCAACATCCGCAACACGCTGCGGGCCCTGCTCGACTACGGGGCGATTCCGGTGATCAACGAGAACGACACCGTGAGCGTGGACGAGCTCCGCACGTCGTTCGGCGACAACGACCGCCTGGCGGCACTCGTGTCCTCTCTCCTGGGCGCTCCCCTGCTGGTGCTCCTGTCCGACGTCGAGGGGCTCTACGACCGCCATCCCCTGGAGGCCGGCGCCGCGGTGCTGCGGCACGTGCCGCGGATCGACGCCGGCATCGAGGCGCTGGCCTGCGACCGTCCCGGGGGCCTTTCCAAGGGGGGCATGGCGAGCAAGATCGCCGCCGCCCGGATCGTGACCGAGGCGGGCGGGAGCTGCATCATCGCCTCCGGCCGCGACGACCGGGTGCTCGAGCACATCTGCGCCGGGGAGCCCGTCGGCACGCTGTTCACCGGCCGCCCCGCGGCGATGCCGGCCTGGAAGCGGTGGCTCGCCTGGTCGGCCTCCCCCCGCGGGACCGTGACGGTCGACGCCGGGGCGCGACGGGCGCTCGTGGAGGGCGGCCGCAGCCTGCTGGCGGCCGGCGTCACGGACGTCGGCGGCGAGTTCGCGGCCGGCGACGTCGTCGCCCTGGCCGGGACTGACGGGACCGTCTTCGCGCGGGGGCTGGTCAACTACGCCCTGGTGGACCTGCGGCGCATCGCGGGCCTGCGGACCGAACGGATCGCCGAGGTGCTCGGCTCCGTCCCCTACGAGGAGATCGTCCACCGGGACAACCTCGCCGTCATCGCCCGCGACCGGTCGGCCGAGGCGGGGTGACCCAGGAAGGGCCGGCGCATGGTGCAGGAACTGCTGATCGTCCTGGCGCTCATCCTCGCGAACGGGTTCTTCTCCGGCGCCGAGATGGCGATCGTGGCCAGCCGCCGCGGCCGGCTGCGGCAGATGGCCGACCAGGGCGACGCCCGGGCGGCGACCGCCCTGGAACTGGCGGCGAACCCCGACCGCTTCCTGCCCACGGTGCAGATCGGCATCACGCTCGTCGGCACGCTCGCCGCAGCCTACGGCGGCGACCGGCTGGTCGGCGAGTTCGCCGCGTGGCTCGCGGCCCACGCTCCGGCGCCGCTGGCCGCGGCGTCCCGCACGATCGCGCTGGTGGTCTTCGTGATGCTGCTCTCGTTCGTCACGCTGCTGCTCGGGGAGCTCGTCCCCAAGCGGCTGGCGCTGCGACGGGCGGAGGCCTTCGCCCGGATCGCCGCCCCCGTCATGCAGCTGTTCTCGCTCGTCGCCCGCCCGCTCGTCTGGGGCATGGGCACGGCCACCTCGGCGCTGCTCTTCCTGCTCGGCGCCCATCGCCAGGAGGGGCCGAGCGTGTCGGTGGACGACATCGAGCACCTCCTCGAGACGGGCCGCGCCGAGGGCGTCCTCCAGCCGGTCGAGCAGGCGGTGGCCGTCGAGGCCCTGCGGCTGGGCGAGCGGACGGTCCGCGACATCATGCGGCCACGGATCGACCTCGACGCCCTGGACATCGACACGCCCTCGACCGAGGTCGTCGGCTCGGTCGCCATGGCCGGCTACTCGCGGCTGCCCGTCTACGAGGGCTCCCTCGACCACATCCTCGGCTACGTGTCGATCAAGGACGTGCTCCGCAGCCACTGGATGGGCTGGCCGATCGAGCTGCGGAAGATGATGCACCGGGCCCTGTTCGTGCCGGAGACGATGCCGCTGGACCGGCTGCTCGAGCTCTTCCAGAAGGAGAAGAACCAGCTGGCCATCGTGCTCGACGAATACGGCGGGACCGAGGG
>JBIIUP010000060.1:0-14431 GCA_044339885.1 Pirellulales bacterium
CGGCGCATGTACCGCCGGGCGATCATCGTCAGCTCCTCGGGGCTGTCGGTCGCCGGGGTGCCCAGGTGCCGCTGGAACAGGCCGCTGATCTCTTCGCGGCGGACGTGCATGCAGGGGAACACGAAGTGGTAGGGAGGCTCGCCGCGGAGCTGCTGGATGAATTCCCCCAGGTCGCTCTCCACGACGCCGTAGCCCTCGCGCTCCATGGCGGCGTTGAGCCCGATCTCCTCGCTCGTCATGCACTTGCTCTTGACGACGGCCTTCGCCCGGGCCGCGTGCAGCAGGTCGAGGATGATCCGCCGGGCCTCGTCGGCGTCGCGGGCCCAGTGGACCGTGCCGCCGTTCCGCTCGAAGGCGGCCGCGAACCGCGGCAGGAGCTCGTCGAGGCGGTTGACCGCGGACCACTTGGCGAGGCTGGCCGCGTCCCGGGCGTGCTCCCAGTCGCGGTAGCGGGACTGCTGGAGATCGCGGCTGGCATAGTAGCCGCCGAGCGCCCGGCGGACGAAGTCCCGGTGCGCGGTGTCGCGGACGTGCGCCGCGGCATCCTCGAGGAAGCGGCGCGCCGGCGCCGCGGTCCGCCCCCGGCCGGAGTCCGCAGCGGGATGTGAGGCAGTGCCACCCGGGTTCATGCCCGTACGATACCCGGTCCGCGGCGGCGGCGGGCCCGGGACTCGCCGCGGACGGCGCCCGGGCCACCCCCCTCCCGTGGCGGACAATCGCCGGGCGGTGTACAGTCTGGGATCAGGGCCGACGTGTCGCTGCCGGGTGGCGGGAGCGTGGATCATCGCGGCTGCCCGGACACGTGCGCATGCAGCCACTCGAGGCGATCCATCCTGCCGGTTTCGCCGTCCCTGCGGTCGTCGGTCTGCTGGTGGCCGTTGGCTGGGTGGCGGGCGCCCTCTGGGTGGAGCGGGACGCCCACGCCGTGTTCGGCCGGTCGCGGCCCTGGAAGACGCGGATCCTCGCCCTCGGTCCGCTCCTCCTGGCGGGTGCGTGCCTGGCGGGAAGATCGTTCGTGCCGGCGGCGGCCGCGCTGGTGGCGGTCTGCATGGCCGCCTACGTCGTGGCCCGGGATCTCGCCGCCCCACCCGACAGGCGGTTGGTGCAGGTGCCGTGGCTCATCGACGGGATCGCCAGGGTGGTGCGCACCATCGGCCTCGATCGCTGGCTGGAGCAGCTGCGGGGCTCGGGGCCGGCCCTCGCCGTCGCGGCGGACCGGTCGGTCATTCTGCTCAAGAAGGACGGCAGCGAGTACAGCGGCTCCGAAGGGGGGACGGATCGGGAGATCGCGGCGGCCATTCGCACGACCCAGCGGATCCTCGGCGAGGGCATCGCGGCGCGGGCGACCGACATCCATTTCGAGCCCAAGTCCAGCCAGGAGTGCCAGCTGCGGTACCGCGTCGACGGGATGCTGCGGACCCATCGCACGCTCTCGGGAGCCGAGGGGCGGGCGGTCGTCTCGGCCCTGAAGGTGCTCGCCGACATGGACATCGCCGAACGTCGGCGGCCCCAGGACGGCACGTTCGCGGTGCTCGCCGCCGAGCGGAGGTTCGACGTCCGCGCCGCCTCGGGGCCGACGAATTTCGGCGAGAAGATGGCGCTGCGGCTGCTCGACGCGGAAGGCGGCCTCGTCAAGCGGGGGCTCAAGGGCCTGGGCATGCGGGACTCGATGGCGACCGCACTGCACGGCATCATCCAACGCTCGCACGGCATGCTCGTCGTCACGGGCCCGACGGGCTCCGGCAAGACCACGAGCGTCTACGCCTCCCTCGCCGAGATCGACGTGCTCACCCGCAACGTGGTGACGATCGAGGATCCGGTGGAGTATCGCCTGGAGAACATCTCCCAGACCGCCGTCAACAACGCGGCCGACCTCACGTTCGCCAAGATCCTGCGCTCGGTCCTGCGGCAGGACCCCGACGTGATCCTCGTCGGCGAGATCCGCGATCGGGAGACGGCTGAGATCGCCATGCAGGCGGCGCTCACCGGCCACTTCGTGTTCACGACGCTCCATGCCAACGACACCGCGACGACGGTCACGCGGCTGCTCGACATCGGCATCGATGCGACGCTCATCCAGTCGGCGGTGTCGGCCGTCCTGGCCCAGCGGCTCATCCGGCTGCTCTGCCCGGAGTGCAAGCAGGCCTACCGCCCGCCCGCTGAGCTCCTCCGCCGGCACGGCATCCCCGCCGGCAGGGTCGAGGTGCTCTACGCGGAGAGCGACCGCGGCTGCAGTCACTGCCTGGGGAGCGGTTACCGGGGCCGGACGGGCGTGTACGAACTGCTGGTCTTCGACACGGCGATCCGCAGCCTGCTGGTGGGCCGCCCCTCGCTCGAGGACATCCGCAACGCGGCCCGCAAGGCGGGGATGCGGACGCTCTGGCAGTCGGGCCTGTACAAGGTGATCGCGGGTGAGACGAGCCTTGCCGAAGTGGAGCGGGTCGTACGATGAGACTTCTCGCCGGGACTGCCGCCATGGCCCTGCTCGCCACGTCGACCTTCGCGCAGGTGTGCGCCGGGTGGCTGGCCGTCCTGCCGGTCGTGGCCCTGGGGATCCACGGTGCATGGCACGGCACGTTCCTGGCGACGATCGCCGGGCTGCAGGTGCTGGCGTCGTTCCTGGCGGCCGCCGCCGGGGCGGCGCCCCTGGCCGTCCACCTCGAGCCGCTGGGGTGCCCGGCACCGCAGGCGCTCGTCGCCGCCTACCTGCTCATCTTCCTCGGCGCGCTGGTCGCCACGCGGCTGGCCGTCGGGGCCGTGGTGAAGGAAGGCGTGTGCCGGTTGCCACTCATGCCGGATCGCGTCATCGGAGCCTGCATCGGGGCCTGGGCGGGCGTGCTCCTGGCGGGGGCCCTCCTCGTCGGCTGGTCGATGGCCGACATGCCCGCCTGGAGCCGGTTCGACTCCAGCCACCTGCCGCTGGACGCCGGCCGGCGGGTGCTCTGGACGTTCGCGCGGTGGGCGGTACCGCCGGGCGCGGCGTGGCAGGCCGTGCTCGACGGCGACCCGCCGGCTCGGACCGCGGCCGCGGCGGGGGGCGTCCCCTCCGGCACGATCCGCGCCGGCGAGCCGTTCGTCGACACCAACGGCAACGGCGTCCGGGACGGGAGCCCGGTCGGGGCGGCCGAGCCGGGAGACGGTGCGGAGCGGTATCTCGACGTCGACGGCGACGGGGAGTTCACGGCCGACATGCCCTGGCGGGACCTCGACGGCGACGGCGTGCGGAACATCGGCCTCGGCGAATGCTACCGGCTCGCCGAGTGGCGCCGGGTGAGGGTGCGGCACGCCCCGCGGATCACGTCCGCCGAAGCCGCCGAGATCCAGGAGACGCACCCGCTCGACGAGCCGATCTACCGCGCCACGGTCACGGACGTCGATGCCGGTGATGTCGTCAGGTTCTCCCTCCGGCAGCCTGCGGACGTCGCCGCCGGCCGGGTGGAGATCGATGCGGCCAATGGCGACGTCACGCTCGTCGAATCGGCCGACTTCGAGAAGCAGAAACACATCGTGTTCGTCGTGGTGGCCACCGACGGGAGCGGCCTGTCCACCGAGCAGGAGGTGCGGGTGCGGGTGCGGGACGTGCCGCTGGAGTAGCGCGCTGGACGGTCCCATGACGCCCGGCCGCGCGGCTTCAGTCGCCGGCTCCGGCGAGCACCTCGGCGAGGTGGATCGTCCGCGGCCGCCTGCCCTGCCGCGAGAACCAGCCGTCGAGCTGGAGCTGGCAGCTGGGATCACTCGACACGACGTAGTCGCAGCCGGTCCGCTCGAGCGACCCCCCCTTCACCTCGGCCATGGCCGTGGAGATCATCGGGAACTTCACGCTGAAGAGCCCGCCGAAACCGCAGCAGCTCTCGGGCTCGTCGCACTCCACGAGCTCGAGGTCCCGGACGGCCCTCAGCAGCTGTCGCGGCTCGTCGCGGACCCGCAACTCGCGGAGTCCGTGGCAGCCGTCGTGGTAGGTGACGCGGTGCGGAAACCGCGCGCCGACGTCGGTGACCCCGAGCTGCCGCACGAGAAACTCCCCGAACTCAAACGTCCGCGCCGCCAGGTCGAGCGCCGCGGTCTCGTGCGGCGTGCCGGCGAGCAGCTGCGGGTAGAAGACCCGGAGCATCGCCACGCAGGAGCCGCTCGGTCCCACGACCGCCTCGGCGCCGGCGAACACGCCGACGGTGCGGATCGCCACGGCCCGCGCCTCGTCCCAGTAGCCGGCGTTGAAGCTCGGCTGCCCGCAGCAGGTCTGGGCGGCGCGGAAGGCACACGTGTGCCCGAGCCGCTCGAGCACCGTGGCCACCGCCAAGCCGACCTGCGGCGTCAGCTGGTCGACGAAGCAGGGAATGAAGAGGTCGACCTTCATGCCGAGAGTGTAGTCCCGCCGCAGGACTCTCGATCACCTCCCCACCCCACAGGCCTGGAAGGCGGGCGTGAGGGGCGGCCGATGCCCGGAGAGCCGGCCTTGGTGGCAAGCGAAGCCAGGATGGCGAAGCGCGGCCGCCACGGAGTGAGCGAAGCCCAGGATGGGCGCAGCGAAAGTCCGGCGACAAGGCTCGGGCCGTCCCTCACGCCCGCCGCGCGATCGCGCGCACCAGAGCCTGCCCCATGTCGGCGGGGCTCTCCGCGATCTCGATGCCCGCGTCCTGGAGTGCCGCCAGTTTCGCCTCGGCGGTGCCCTTGCCGCCGGAGATGATGGCGCCGGCATGGCCCATCCGCTTGCCCGGCGGGGCCGTGCGGCCGGCGATGAACGCCGCGACGGGCTTCGTGACGTGGGCCTTCACGTAGGCCGCGGCCTCCTCCTCGGCCGAGCCGCCGATCTCGCCCATCATCAGGATGGCATGGGTGTCCGGATCGGTCTGGAAGAGCTCGAGGATGTCGATGAAGCTCGAGCCGACGAGCGGGTCGCCGCCGAGGCCCACGCACGTGCTCTGGCCGTGGCCGAGCTGCGTCAGCTGCCAGACGGCCTCGTAGGTGAGCGTGCCGGAGCGGCTCATCACACCGACGTGGCCGGGCGTGTGGATGTAGCCCGGCATGATCCCGATCTTGCACTCCCCCGGCGTGATCACGCCGGGGCAGTTGGGGCCGATGAGCCGGCTCCGCGAGGCCTGCACGACCGGCATCACGCGGGCCATGTCCATCACCGGAATGCCCTCGGTGATCGCGATCACCAGCTCGATCCCCGCGCCGACGGCCTCCAGGATCGCGTCGGCGGCGAAGGCCGGAGGCACGAAGATCATCGTGGCGTTGGCCCCCGTCGCGTCGCGGGCCTCGGCCACGGTGTTGAACACGGGCAGGTCGGCGATCGTCTCGCCCCCCTTGCCCGGCGTGACGCCGCCGACCATCCGGGTGCCGTAGGCGAGGCAGCCGCGGGTGTGGAACTCCCCCACCTTCCCGGTGATGCCCTGGCAGATGACGCGGGTGTCGCGGTTGACGAGGATGCTCATGGTGGTGTCCTAGGCCTTGCTGGCGGCGACGACTTTCTTGGCGGCGTCGGTGAGGCCGTCGGCGGTGATGATCTTGGCGCCGCTGGCCGCGAGGATCTTCTTCCCCTCCTCGACCTCCGTCCCCTCCAGCCGCACGACGAGGGGCACGGTGAATCCCACGGTCTTCGACGCCTCGACGAGGGCGTTGGCGATCGTGGTGCACCGCATGATGCCGCCGAAGATGTTGACGAGGATCGCCTTGACGTTGGCATCCGAGAGGATGATCCGGAAGGCCTCGGTGACCGCCTTGACGTCGGCGCCGCCGCCGACGTCGAGGAAGTTGGCCGGCTCGCCGCCGTGGTGCTTCACGAGGTCCATCGTGCTCATCGCCAGGCCGGCGCCGTTGACGAGGCAGCCGATCGTGCCGGAGAGCTTCACATAGGAGAGGCCCGCGGCGGCCGCCCGGATCTCCGCCGGCTCCTCCTCGGCCTCGTCGCGGAGAGTGGCGATGTCCTTGTGGCGGAAGAGAGCGTTGTCGTCGAACGTCATCTTGGCGTCGAGCGCCACGAGCGTGCCGTCCTTGGTCAGCACGAGCGGGTTGACCTCCAGGAGCGACGCGTCGAGATCGACGAAGGCCCGGCAGAGCCTGCGGAAGAAGGTCTCGGCATGCCGCCAGGAGGGGGTGGGGAGGCCGAGCTTCGAGGCGAGCAGCCGGGCCTGCCAGGCCCCGAGGCCACGGTCGGGATCGAAGGGTTCGCTGAGGATCAGCTCGGGGGTCTTCGCCGCCACCTCCTCGATGTCCATGCCTCCGGCGGTGCTCGCGATGAGCACGGGCGATCCGACGCGGCGGTCGACGAGCACGGCGCAGTAGAGCTCGCGGTCGATCGCACAGCCGCTCTCGACGAACACCTGCCGCACGACCTGCCCCTCGGGACCGGTCTGGATCGTGACGAGCGTCTTGCCGAGCAGGCCCTCGGCGATCCGCCGGGCATCGGCGGCAGACTTCGCGAGCTCCACGCCCCGCTGGGTCGAGCCCTTGACCTGCCCCTTGCCGCGGCCGCCGGCATGGATCTGCGCCTTGACGGCGCAGACCGGCGTGCCGAGTTCGCCGAAGGCCGTCGCCGCCTCGTCGGCCGTGCGGGCGACCCGCCCCGCCAGCACCGGCACCCCGGCTGCCCGGAGGAGATCCTTCGCTTGGAACTCGTGAATCTTCATGACGGCCTCGCTGGGGGGTCAGGCTGCCGAACCGCGGCAAATATCCCAGGAATCGCCGCCGCCGCAAGCCGTCAGCCGTAGGCCGCCGCGTCCACGCGTTCGCGGTGCATCCGCTGCCGCCAGTAGGGCGTCGTGCAGAGCAGGAGCTTGCCGGTCCCCTCGTAGACGTACGCCCGCTTCTGCCCGGACATCCAGAAGCTGAGGAGCGACCGGGCGGGCCGCTGCACCGAGAGGCGGATGCCGGCCGTGCGGGCGATGACGAACGGGCCGTCCGCGACCAGCCGATCGTCGACCAGTTGCACCTCCTGCACCGGCCCGTCGACCGCCAGCACCACCCGCCCCTCGCCCTTCAGCGCGGTCTTGTACCAGAGCAGTCCCTGGTCGGCCCAGTAGCTCGTCCACAGCGGCTCGCGATGGACCGTCAGATCCACCTCGCCGTCGCTCGCCCAGAAGCACCTGGTGTCGAGGATCCACCGCTCGGGCGGCTGGATCTCCATCACGTGGTAACCGCCGAGCGTGCTGTCGAGGAAGACGCTCCCCGTGCCCACGTAGCGGGGCCGGAGCAGCGACTCGTCGGAAAACAGCGACACCCACCAGGCCTTGAACGACGGCAGGGGCACGTCCATCGTGATCGCGCCCTGCATGTGGTTCAGCGCGCCCCGCTCCGTGCGGCAGTCGTCGTCCTCGAGGTCGATGCGGACCCACCGCATCCCCTCGGTCGACTCGACCTCAAACGTCGCCATCGATGTCGACCTCCGGTCCACGCGTGATCCCGTCCTGCGTCCAGTCGACGCTCCACCCGGGGAACGCGAACTGCGGGTAGGGGTCGGGATGGATCGGCTCGCTGGATTCCCAGACCATGTCGAACTGCCGATCGGGGCGGATCCGACCGATCCGGCAGAACTTCGTGGTGTGCTGGGTCTTGGGATCGAGCCGCACCGGGCCGCCCGGGCCGGCGAACTCCAGCCCGGCACGGAAGGCCTGCCGCACCGCCTCGGTGTCGAAGCTGCCCGCCTTCTCGACGGCCTGCTTCCAGAGGTGGACGAGGCACCAATCCGGCTCCATCGGGTCGTCGGTGACCCGATCATGGCCGAACTCCTCCTGGAAGCCGGCGACCCACTTCCGGTTGGCCGCCTGCGGAAGGCTCTGGAAATAGCAGGAGACGGCGTAGTGTCCCTGCATCCGGGCCGGCGGGAGGCTGCGGAGCTCGTCCTCGCCGATGCTCGTCGACATGACGGGCGTCTTTTCGGGATCGATGCCGGCCTCGGTGAGCCCCTGGAAGAAACCCTCGTTCGAATCGCCGTTGACGGTGTTCAGGACACAGTCGGCGTCGAACTCGCGGATCATCCGGGCGACGAGGCCGAAGTCCTGGTCGCCGAGCGGGCGGTAGAACTCCCCCACCACCCGGAGGTCGCGGTCGGCGAGGTACTTGCGGGCGACGTAGTGGGCGGTCCGCGGATAGACGTAATCGGAGCCGACGAGCAGGATCCGCCGCCGCGAGCCGCCGGCGGGCGACTCGAGCCAGTCGAGGGCCGGCACGATCTGCTGGTTGGGCACCATCCCGCCGTAGACGCAGTATGGCGACGACTCGTTGCCCTCGTACTGGACGGAATAGCAGAGGAGCCGTCGGGCCTCCTCGACGACCGGGAGCACCAGCTTGCGGCTGGCGCTCGTCCAGCAGCCGAAGATCGCCACGGCCCCTTCGTCGAGCATCCGGCGGACGAGCTTGAGCCGCCGGTCGGGCCGCGAGCCCGGGTTGGGGGCCCGCATTGCCACCTCGTGGCCGAGGATTCCGCCGGCCTTGTTGATCTGCTCGAAGGCGTGGAGCTCCACGTCGCGGAGCGAGCGGCCGCCGACGCCGGTGGTGCCGGTCTGGGAGTGGAGCGTGCCGACGACGACCTTCCGCGCCCGGGGCGGTAGCCCGAGCGAGCAGCCGACGAACAGCGCGGGCCCCAGGGCCCGGGCGGCGGCGAACACGGCCCGGCGGGAGAGGCGGGGGGCGGGGTCGGCAGGCGTCGTGCCCGGCATCGCTTAGTCCTCGTTCATGCGACCGTAGATGGCCTCGAAGGGCTCGGCCGAAATGCTCACTTCGCCGCGGAACGGCTGGTTCATGTCGAAGATCAGAAACATCATCGTCCCCAGGTAGGCCGCCAGGATGCCTCCCAGCACGAGCTGCGTGATGAAACGCATGTCGAACAGCCAGCAGATCGCGAGATTGAGCGCCGCCCCCAGGATCATCACGTACCACATCATGGGCGGCAGGCCCGACGTCACGGAGAAGAGCCGCAGCCGCCGGGCTTCGAGGAAATGGTTGAACTGCCGCAGCGCCTCGGCGTGGAGGATCTCCTCGGCCGGCGTGGTGGGCTGGAAGGCGAGCAACTCCTCCTGGACGGCCTCGACCCGGATCGTGCCCTCCTCGGGAACGATGCCCCGCCGCTGCAGGGGCCAGGCGTACCGGATCACGTACCGCGTGTAGTCGCGAAGCAGCCAGCGGAGGTTCTGCCCGTGGGGGGCGGGGTAGTTGGAGACGTCCTCGTAGAGGGCCGAAAGGGCCGCCGCCTCGCGGGTGACGTTGCCGCCGGCGTCGGCCACGTTCTGGTAGGCGGTGACGGCGATCAGGCCGAGCAGCAGGCCGTAGAAGACGCCGAAGCAGGAGAGCACGTAGCCGACGATGTCGTTGGCGCCGGTCGTGTACTTGACGAACTGCCGCAGCACGGGCCGCAGGAAGATGCAGCCGGCCCAGTAGAAGCCCACGAACGCGGCGACGAAGAACATCGCCAGCCGCAGCGTGGGGATGTCGTAGAGCCAGTACCAGTCCTGGGGAGCGGCGGAGAGCGGGGGCGTGTCCAAGGAGATCGAGTGCGACCGGCCTGACGCCGCGGTATCCGCCACGGCCGAGCGGATGGTAGCACCGGGTCGGGGCTACTGCACGTTTTCGCCGTCGAGGCCGTAGATCGCCAGGTGGCGGCCGTCCGGGCCGCGGAGCTCCTCGACGCGGAAGCCCCCCGTCACGGCGACCGGCCGGATCGAGAAATTGGCCGCCCGCCCGGGCAGCATCCGCACCACGACGCAGTCGTGGAGCGCGGCCCCGGGGCCGAAGCAGCACTCCTGGTTGTCCCGCACCAGGACGAACTGCGTCAGCCCGGCCTGCTGGAAGCTGGGCAGGATGTAGCCGCGGATGCGGACGCGTTGGCCCGCCAGTGCCGTCACCCGCTTGGGCAGGAGGTCGCGGGTGAACGGGTCGCCCTTCTGCATCTCGAGCTTGATGTCGTCGAAGGTGATCTCGCGCGGCTCGCCCGCGGCCACGGCCTGCGGCGCCGCCGCGGCGGAGACCGCGGCCGGTGCCGGGGCACGGCCGGCGGTGGAAGCGGGTTGCCGGGGAGATCCGCAGCCGGCGAGGGCCACGAGCAGCGTCAGGCGGCAGAGCCTCAGGAACGGGCCGGGCATCGCGGATCCTCGTGCGGGAGCGGCCTGGGCCGCTACCGCCGCTGCGCCTCGTCGAGGTGGTAGAGCACGCCGCCGCCGAGCTCGGGAGTTCCCGCCGGCTCGACGCGGAAGCGGCCGGCGATCTTCACCAGCCGCGGCGTGAACTCGATGCCGCCGGGGTCGGCCAGCTGCACGAGCACGCGGTCGGTGACCTTGGGGTTGCCCCCGAAGCAACAGTCCCCCTGGTCGCGGACGAGGAGGAACTGCACGATGCCCCGCTGCTGCTTGCCGGGATACATGTAGCCCTTGAGGAGCACGTCGCGGCCATGGACGGCGCGGGCCGCATCGGGCACGGCGGTCGGGGGATCGCCTTCGGCGGGCTGGAGCATGCCGTAGCTGAGCCGGGTGAATCCCGCGGGCAGTTCGGAGCGGTACACCGCCGCGAGGAAGGCCAGCCCGGCGACGAGGCAGGTGGCGGAGACGGCCAGCGCGGCCAGCGCCATCAGGCGGCCGGTGAGCTCGCGCGGCCGGGCGGCGATGTCGCGCAGGGCCACGCCGGCGAGCACCGTGCCGAGCACGGGCACGACCATCAGCCACCAGTCGACGAACGCCAGCGGCGCGAAGACGGCCACGACCGCCGCCGCGATCGCCACCCCGGACACGGCGAGGTAGTCGTCCGGCTCCGTCGCCGTCGGGGGCGGCGATTCGGCGGCGGCACGCGGGGGTGAATCGAAAAGGCCGGCGGCCATGCTGGGCTCCTAGCGTCCCGCCGGATCGACCGCGGGACGGAGCATCGCCCGCGCGACGACCGCCACGAGGATCACGACGGCGGCCCAGGCCGCCCACATCCAGGGGGGCCGACCGGCCGGCGTCGCCGCCACCGGTTCCGGATGCCTCCCCGGCTCGTCGTCGGTGGCCTCCTCGTCGGCGAGCACCGGACCGATCCGCTTGGCGAGCTCGACGTCGGCGGCGGTGGGGGCCACGACGTCGGTGGCCGGCACGGCGTCCTCCCCGGGGTCGGCGGCCGTGGTCGACGGGGCGGCTGCCACCACGCCCGCCAGACCCGCGAGCGTCGCCGCCCTGCGGACGGCCTCCGGATCGATCGTCTCCAGCTCGGCGACGGCCGCGGCCGCGGCGGGGAGCGGGCAGGCCTTGAGATAGTTCACCACCGGCTCGCGGACGAAGATGTTGTCGGCGGTTGCGTTCTTGAACAGGGAGACGAGCTTGTCGATGGCCGACCAGTCCTGCCACCGCGCCAGATCCGCGATCACCAGGTCGGCGAGCTTCGGCTCGTCGAGCAGGATGCGGAGGCTGCGGAGCACGCGGTCGCGGGGCACGACGTCCGATTCCTCGCCCAGGAACCGCAGCGCCATCACGGCGCCGTAGGTCTCGGAGAACGGCACCTCCCGGCCCGCCTGCCGCTGGAGGAACAGCCGGTCGACGAGGTCGAGCCCCTCGGGGCCGCGGAGCGTGACGTAGCAGGCGATGAGGGCGTCGAGGCCGTTGCGGATCTCGGCCTTCTCCGGCGGCAGATCCGTTCCCTCGAGGATGGCGGCGATCCGCTCGGCGTCGGCCGGACGGCCGCAGACGCCGAGCATCGTGGCGTAGAGCCGCCGGCGGTTGGCCTGGACCTGCGGGTTCTCGATCCAGCCCAGGAGCCGGTCTGGGCTCATCCGGTCGCGCAGCCCGCGGACGTCGGCGTAGGGCGCCACGGCGAACTCGTCATAGGCGTCGCGGGCGAGCGAGTCGTCCTCGTCCTCGAGGTAGTCCTGGAAGAAGGCCAGCCGGTCCGGGCCCTTCTCGGGCAGGCCACCGAGCTGCTTGACGTACGCCACCGCCCGCGGGCTCACCTCCACCGGGCTCGACCAGACGAGGTCCGGCGGCTCGACGCCCATGAGCAGGAAGGTCGCGCCGACCGGCTTCTGCTCGAGCATGATCGTCTCGACGGTGCCGGCACCGGCCCCGGTGAGCCCGGCGGCGGCGACCAGGTCGCCCCCCTTGAGCACGTCGACGACCCGGAAGCGGCCCTTGGGCAGCGGCCCCTCGGCCCGCGGTCCCAGGGACGCGGCGGGCGGCGGCTCGACGAGCTCGGCGAGCACCGCCGCCTGGCTCTGGGCGATCTCCTGCGCGAACGTCAGCGACACCGCCGAGCAGAACGGGCAGGCCGCGGCCCGGCCTCCGGCCAGGGTGGCGACGAGACCGATGCACACCCACGTCCACGCCCGCACGACTGGATTCATGCCCGGAGTGTACCCGCTAGCCGAGCCACCTCGCGACGTCCGTCCGGTAAGCGGCGATCGCGGGCAGGAGGGCCGCGGCGATCGCCAGCCCCACCAGGAACGGGACGAGCAAAAGCTCGGTCGGCGACCAGGAGGCCACGCCCGCCGAGACCCCCGCGTTGGTGGTGATGAGCGGGCCGATCGCGCCGACGAGCCCGTGGCCGAGCGCCCAGCCGGCGCAGCCGCCCCCCACGGCCAGGAGGACCGCCTCGATGAGCACCACCGCCAGCACGTGCCGGCGCTGCGCGCCCAGCGCCCGCATCACCGCCACGTCGCGGCTCCGCTCCAGCGACGACCCGACCATGCTCACCAGGATCCCGATCGCGGAAACGACGACGACCAGGGCCGTCACCAGGAGGAGCAGCAGCTCCAGCGGTCGTACGAAGAGATCGAGCAACTGGCGAATCTCCCGAATGGGCTCGGCCGCCTGACCGTCGCGGCCCTCGTTGATGGCCGAGCGGATCCCCATCGCCGTCAGCTCGGCCGGCAGGCCCGGGAGCGACGCGGTCTCCAGCAGGATCGCCGTCACCTCCCGCTGGGCCGCGGGGAGCGGCTCGTGCCCCCCCGCCTCGCCCCGCGGCTTCGCCGGCAGCCCTTCGACGGGCTTCGCATGCCCCTCCTGGAGATAGAAGCCCTCCATGTTCACGTACACGCCGCGGTCGACCGGCGTGTCCGTTCGGGCGAGGATGCCGCGGACGGTGAAGGGGTCGTGGACGAGGCCGTCGTCGGCCCCGTGCGTGGGGGAGAAGGTGTCGCCCACGCGGAGGCCCAGTTCCGCGGCGGCGGCGGCTCCGAGGACGCCGCCGAAGAAGTCGTCGTCACGGAAGTTCCCGCCCGAGGAGAAGGCGAAGGGCGTGCCGCCTCCCATGGTGAGCCGGTCGAAGGCGGCGGCATTGGTGCCCACCACGCGGTGGCCGCGGAAGTAGTCGCCCATGCAGATCGGCACCGCGGTCTTCACGCTCCCGGCGTAGCGGCCGTCGCGGCCGTCGGCCCGCTGCGCCGCCGGCAGGAAGTCCTCGTAGAAGGTCCAGGGGACGTTCTCGATCGGCTTGCTGATGAGGTAGACGCTGTTGAGCACCAGCTGCAGCGGGCTCCCTTTCGCCCCCACGATCATGTTGTAGCCCAGCCCGGATCCGCTCGCGAACGCCTGCTTGACGATCCCCGCCGTGACGAGCGTGGCCACGACGAGCGCCACGCCGAGCGCCAGCGACAGCGCCGTCAGCAGGCTCGTCAGCGGCCGCTGACGGATGTTCCTCCAGGCGATCCCGACGAGCGTCATCGCGTCACCGTGGCGGAAGGGTCGGCCGGGCCGCGGCACGACGGCCGAAGCGGCGTGAGGTCAGGCATGATGCGGCACCGCCACGCGGTTGAAATCCTCGAGCCGCAGCCGGCGCGGGAAGCGGTCGGCCACCTCGGGTGCGTGCGTCACCACGACGAGGGCCACGTCCTGGGCGGAGCACGACGACCGCAGGAGGTCGATGATCTGCCGCTGGTGGCCGGCGTCGACGCTGGCCGTCGGCTCGTCGGCAAGCACAGCCCGCGGCCGGTTGGCGAGCGCCCGGGCCACCGCGACCCGCTGCTGCTGGCCGACGCTGAGTTCCGCCGGACGGTGGTGGAGCCGGTGGCCGAGGCCCACCGCCTCCAGCAGGCCCGTGGCCCGGCCGCGGTCGGGCCGGCCGGAGCCGAACGACATCGCGACGAGCACGTTCTCCAGCGCCGTGAACCCCGGGAGGAGGTTGAACTGTTGGAAGACGAGCCCCAGCCGGTCGGCGCGGATCCGGTCGCGCCGGGCCTCCGGGAGGCGGGTGATGTCGATGCCGTCGATGCTCACCCGGCCGGCGTCGGGACGCATGATCCCGGCGATCACGTGGAGGAGCGTCGACTTGCCGGAACCGCTGTGCCCTTCGAGCGCCACGTGCTCGCCGGCGGCGACCGTGAAGGCAGGCACGTCGAGAACGTCGATCCGTTCGCCACCCGGCAGCACGAAGGCCTTGCGGACGTCTTCGAGTTCGATGGCCGGTGCTGGCATGGCGTGACCGGGAGTCTACCGCGCCGCGGCGGCGGGCCGCGGGCACCGGTGCCGGGAATGACAGGGGC
>JBIIUP010000061.1:0-14418 GCA_044339885.1 Pirellulales bacterium
CTCACGCTCCTGCCCCTGGGGCTCGCGCGGACCGGCTCCCCCCCGTCGGCCGGCGACGCCCTGGGGCCGATCACGGCCCTCGCCGTCGAACGCTGACCGGCCCCACGCCCAACGCGTTGACCGCGACGGGAGCCGGCGTAGTCGGCCGACGCAGCCACGGCCTCCTCGGCACGCCGGGTTTTTTCGCTGCGCAGTCGAGGTCGGAACTCAGCGAGGGGCCGCCCATGCCCGGGAGCCGGCCTTGCTGGCGAGCGGAGCCACGACCAATCCGCCTGCGGCGGATCGGTGCCCGGCGAAGCGTGGCCAGTACGGAGTGAGCGCAGCCCAGGAGGGGCGGAGCGAACGTCCGGCGACAGGGCATGGGCGGCCCCGAGCCTCGCGAGACGCGGATCGACCCGCCCCGTCTTTGCCGTGCCTGCAGACCGAGCGTGAGCCTTGTCAGGCAACCACTCGCATCGGTCGCCCACCGGAGAGTGCGTGCCCCGGGGGGCTCGCAATCAGGCCTCGGCCTCGCCCTCGGCCGCCTCGCGCTCGCTCGACCAGCCGACCCGCTTCTTGGAGAGGCCGATCTTCCGCTCGTCGGTGTCGACCCGCAGGATCTTCACCTCGAGCGGATCGCCGACCTTCACGACCTCCTCGGCGTTCTCCACCTTGTCCTCCGACAGCTCGGAGATGTGGAGCAGGCCCTCGAGGCCATCCTCGAGGCCCACGAACACGCCGAAGTTCGTGATCTTGGTGACCGTGCCCTTCACGACGTCGCCCGGCTTGTAGCGGCCGGGGATGTCGCTGTTCCAAGGGTCGTCGCTCATCTGCTTGAGCCCCAGGGCGATCCGCCGCCGCTGCTGGTCGACGGAGAGCACCTTGCACTCGACCTCCTGCCCCTTCTCGAGCATCTCGCTGGGGTGGGTCACCTTGCGGGTCCACGACATGTCGGTCACGTGGAGCAGGCCGTCGATGCCGTCGTTGATCTCGACGAACGCGCCGTAGTTGGTGAGGTTGCGGACCACGCCCTTGACGATGGCCCCCGGCGGGTAGTCGGCGGCCACCTTCTCCCAGGGATTCTGCTGGGTCTGCTTCATGCCCAGCGAGATCTCCTGCTTCTCCTTGTTGATGGCGAGCACCACCACCTCGACCTCGTCGCCCGGCTTCACGAGCTCGCTCGGGTGGCTCACCCGCTTCGTCCAGCTCATCTCGCTGATGTGCACGAGCCCCTCGACGCCGTCCTCGAGCTTCACGAAGGCGCCGTAGCTCATCACGTTGACGACCGTGCCCTGGCAGACGGTGCCCACCGGGTACTTGTCGGCCACCTTGGCCCACGGGCTGGCCGTCCGCTGCTTCATGCCGAGGGCGATCTTCTCCCGCTCGCGGTCGATGTGGAGGACCTGCACCTCGATCTCCTGGTCGATCTGCACCATCTCGCTGGGGTGCCCGATCCGGGCCCAGCTCATGTCGGTGATGTGGAGCAGGCCGTCGATGCCGCCCAGATCGACGAACGCGCCGAAGTCGGCGATGTTCTTCACGATGCCGCGGCGGACCTGGCCGACCTCGAGCGTCTCCATGAGCTGCTTCTTTCGCTCGGCCCGCTCCTGCTCGATGAGGGCGCGGCGGGAGACGACGATGTTCCGGCGGGCCTCGTCGATCTTGAGCACGAGGCACTGGATGCAGCGGCCGCAGTAGTCGCCGATGTCGGCGGGACGGCGGATGTCGACCTGGCTGGCCGGCAGGAACACGTTGACGCCCGAGATGTCGACGAGCAGGCCGCCCTTGATCTTGCGGGTGACGAAGCCGGTGACCACGTCGTTCTCGTGGACGCTCTCCATGACGCGGAGCCAGTCCTCGATCCGCCGCGCCTTCCGCTTGGAGAGCGTGATCAGGCCGCGCTGCTCCTCGAGCGAGCCGTCCTCGAACTCCTCGAGCAGCACCTTCACCACGTCGCCCACCTGGGGCGGCGGCTCGGTCTCGTCCCACTCGTTCCGCGGGATGTGACCTTCGCTCTTGTAGCCCACGTCGACGAGCACGAACTCGTCGTCCACCCGCAGCACCTTCCCCTCGAGCACCGAGTTCACCGCGAGCGTCGCGGTGCCGACCGCATAGTCCTCGGCCGGTGCGCCGGCCATGGCCTGTTCGATCTCCTGGTTCAGTTCGTCTCCGGTTTCGAGCTCGCGAATGAGGTTGCGGTTGACCATGCGTGGGGGGTTTCGGGGAAAAACAGAGGGGAGGGGAAGGGTTTGCGGGCCACGAGAAATCGAGCCGCGTAGTGTATCAGCGTCACGACGGCCCGCCAATCGAGCCTTGTTTCCCTGCCGGCCCAGCCTGCCCGATCGGCAGCCCGCCCTCCGGGGCCATCCGCGAGCCCTCGGCTGGTCGATGTCTCCACCGGGGGGATTTTGCATGATCCGGGTGCTCGCGATCCTCGTGGTGGTGCTCGCGGCGGTGCTCGAAGCCGGAGCGGCCCGCGGCCAGTTCCTCGACGGCGGCGCGACGGCCGAGGCCGGCCCGACCCTCGGCGACGTCCGCACGCAGCGGTACCGCGTGGGCATGATCGTCACGGCGGTGGGGGGGCCGTGCCGCGACCTCTACGCCACGCTCCCGGTTCCGGCCGACTGGCCCGAGCAGAAGGTGCGGATCGTCGCGGAAGAGGTCTCGCCGGCGGTGCGGGGACTCCGCTACCGCGTGCTGCCCGGCGGCGTGAAGCAGATGCTCGTGACGATCCCGGAGCTGTCCACCGGCGCCCGGGCCAACGCGATCGTCACCTTCGAGCTCGAGCGGGCGGCCATCCTGGCCCCGACCGCGACCGACGGCCTGCGGGTTCCGGACAAGCCCGACCGCGAGCTCAAGGCCCACCTCGGCCCCAGCCCCTACATCGAGTCGCGTGATCCGCGGATCGTGAAGTTCGCCCGCGCGGCTGCCGGCGATCTCCAGGGCTGGCGGAAGGTCGAGGCGATCTACGACGCCGTCCGCGAGAAGGTCGAGTACCGCAACGGCGAGCTCAAGGGGGCCCGCCGCGCGCTGGCCGACGGCTGGGGCGACTGCGAGGAGCTCACCTGCCTGTTCATCGCCGCCTGCCGCGCCGAGGGCATCCCCGCGCGGACCGTGTGGGTCGAGGGGCACTGCTACCCGGAGTTCCACCTCGTCGACGCGTCGGGGACGGGTGCCTGGTATCCGTGCCAGGCCGCCGGCACCCGGGCCTTCGGCGCGATGCCCGATCAGCTGCCGATCCTGCAGAAGGGGGACGAGTTCCGCGACCCGGACCGCCCGGGCCCGGCGATCCGCTACGTGTCGGAGTTCATGCGCGGCGCCGCGGTCGGTGGGGGCGGCAGGCCGCGGGTCGAGTGGGTGCGCGAGGGCGCCTGACCGCGAGTGAGGGCGAGCTGTCACTGCGGCGCGACGGCGGGGTCGGAAGCCTCCGTCGCTGCGGATCTTTCGCTCCACCTCAGCGACGCTGCGACCCTCGGCCGGGCGAAATCTCCGAGGCTCCTTCGGCTTCCGCCCCCGCCGGCCCCAGGATTGGGGGCCGCGCCGACCACTCACTCGCGGGTCAGTTCCCGCCTGAGAAAGGCGTAGCCGAGCGCCTCCATGAAGGCCTTCTGCCGGTTGTCGGCGGCGCCGCCATGCCCCCCCTCGATGTTCTCGTAGGAGAGCACGGGCAGCCCGAACTCCCGCAGCCGCGCCGTCATCTTGCGGGCGTGGGCGGGGTGCACGCGATCGTCGCGGGTGCTCGTCATGATCAGGATCGGCGGATGCCGCCGCGCCCGATCGACGAGGTGGTACGGCGAGAAGCCGCGGATGAAGGCCCATTCCTCGGGCAGGTCGGGGTTGCCGTATTCGCCCATCCAGCTGGCGCCCGCGAGGAGTCGATGGAACCGCCGCATGTCGAGCAGGGGCACCTGGCAGACGACGGCCCCGAACAGCTCCGGCCGCCGCACGTACATGTTGCCGACGAGCAGGCCGCCGTTGCTGCCCCCCCTGATGCCCAGCCGAGCCGGCGAGGTCACCCGGCGGCGGATCAGGTCCTCGGCCACGGCGGCGAAGTCCTCGTAGGCCCGCGGCCGGCGGGCTTTGAGCGCCGCCTGGTGCCAGGCCGGGCCGAACTCACCGCCCCCCCGGATGTTGGCGATCACGAGGACGTGCCTCCGCTCCAGCCACGCCGCGCCCGCGAGCGGATCGTAGGCGGGCACCAGCGGGATCTCGAACCCGCCGTAGCCGTAAAGGAGGGTGGGAGCCGAGCCGTCGCCCGGCAGGTCGGCCGGCCCGATCTGGAAGTACGGGATCCGCGTGCCGTCGGCCGAGACCGCCTCGTGCTGGCCGACGAGCAGACCCTGCGCTGAAAAGAAGGCGGGCGACCGCTTCAGTCGCTCAGGCATGCGGCCCGGCTCAGCCGCCGAGCCGAGCGCCAGCGTCGTGGGCTCCAGCGGGTTGGCCGTGACGAGGAAGAAGTCGTCCGATTCGTACTCGTCGTAGGGCGACACGCTGGCGGTGCCGATCTCGGGGACGCCGGCGACCGAATCGTGCCGCCACTCCCCGGCGCGGAACGCGACCGCCTCGACGCGGCTGCGGACGGTGTCGAGCGTGGTGAGCAGGATCCGGTGACGGGTGGCCGCGAACGCGGCCAGGGACCTGCGGGGCCCCGGGACGAAGAGCGGCTGCAGGCCGCGGTCGCCGGCGAGGAACCGTTCGAAGTCCGCCGCGAGCAGCGCGCCGGCGGGGAACGTCGTGCCGGCTACCTCCCAGTCCGATCGCAGTTCCACGAGCAGCCACTCGCGGTGGGCCGTCGCCGTCGCGTCGTCGGGCTTCTCGATCCGCACCAGCCGGCCGTCGCGGCGGACGAACAAGTCGCTGGAGTAGAACGTCTTCTGGCGGAGCACGAAGTCCCGCTCGAACCCCGGCGTCCGGTCGCGCCAGGCCGTGACGAGCATGTCGTCCGGACTGCCCTCGAAGACGACCGTCGCCTCGGCCAGCGGCGTTCCGCGGGTCCACTCGCGGACCGTCCGCGGGTAGCCCGACGTGGTCAGCGATCCCGGGCCGAAGTCGGTGGCCACGAACAGGCTGTCGCGGTCGCGCCAGGCCGCGCGGGTCTTCGCCTCGGGCACCGCGAAGCCGCCGGGCACGAACGCCTTGGCCTCGAGGTCGAACTCGCGGACGACGTCGGCGTCGGCGCCGCCGCGGGAGAGCGCCACCAGGCAGAGGCGGCCCTCGGGCTCGAGGACCGTGGCCCCGTGCCAGACCCAGTTCTCCCCCTCGGCGGCGGCCAGGGCGTCGAGGTCGAGCACCGTCTCCCAGGCCGGCTCGTCCTTGCGATACTCCTCCAAGGTGGTCCGCCGCCAGAGGCCGCGGGGGTGCGCGGCGTCCCGCCAGAAGTTGAACAGCCGGCCGCCGATCCGCGAGACGTGCGGAATTTTCTCCGTGGAGTCGAGGATCGAGAGCAGCCGCCGCTGGAGATCCCGGAAGCCGTCGTCGGCCCCCAGGGCGGCCACGGCTTCCGCGTTCCGCTCCCGGACCCACTCCAGCGGCTTCGCGCCGGTCACCTCCTCGAGCCAGAGGTAGGGGTCGGCATCGGCGGCGGCCGCGGCGGGCGGGACGGTTCGCGGATCATCCGCGCCGCGGGCATCGGTCATGACGAGGCATCCGCACCAGAGGAGAATCGGCCACGGGCCCGTCCCACGGGTCAACCGCGCACCTGGCCGGTCCCCGTGACGACGTACTTGTAGGTCGTGAGTTCCCGGGTGCCGCAGGGCCCCCGGGCGTGGAGCTTGTCGGTGGAGATGCCGATCTCCGCGCCGAGCCCCATTTCGCCGCCGTCGTTGAACCGGGTGCTCGCGTTGACCATGGCGACGGCCGTGTCGACCCGGGTCGCGAACCGGTCGGCCGCGGCCGGATCGGCGGTGACGATCGCGTCGGTGTGCCGCGAGCCGTGGCGGTTGATGTGGGCGATCGCCGCGTCGAGTGAGTCGACGACCGCCACCGAGATCTTCGGGCCGAGGTACTCGGTCCCCCAGTCGGCAGCGGTGGCCGTCCCCGCCGTCGGCACCAGCCGCCGCGTGGCCGCGTCGCCCACGATCTCCACGCCCCGCTGCCCCAGGGCCGCGGCGATCCCGGGAAGGAACCGCTCGGCGACGTCGCGATGCACCAGCAGCGACTCCGCCGCGTTGCATACGCCCATCCGCTGGCACTTCGCGTTGATCGTGATCGCCTCGGCCATCGCCAGGTCGGCCGCCCGGTCGACGTAGACGTGGCAGTTGCCGGTGAAGTGCTTGAGCACCGGCATCCGCGCTTCCGAACAGACCCGTCGGATGAGCGCCTCGCCCCCGCGCGGGATCGCGATGTCGACCAGGTCGTCGAGCGCGAGGAACTCCCCCACGGCCGCGCGGTCCGCCACGTCGACGAGCTGCACGCAGTCGACCGGCAGTCCGGCCGCGGCGATCGCCTGCCGCATGCTCGCCACGATCCGGGCGCTCGAATGGGCCGCCTCCTTGCCGCCGCGGAGGATGATCGCGTTGCCGGCGGCCAGGGCGACGGCCGCGGCGTCGGCCGTGACGTTGGGCCGCGACTCGTAGACGAAGAACACCACGCCGAGCGGCACGCGGACCTTCCGCACCACCAGGCCGTTGGGACGCACCTCCTCCTCGATCACCTCGCCGACCGGATCGGGCAGCACGGCCACCGCCTCGACGCCGGCCGCGATCCCCTCCACCCGCCCGGCGTCGAGAAACAGCCGGTCCACCGCGGCCGGCGCCAGGCCGAAGCCGGGGGCGGCCGCCACGTCGAGGGCGTTGGCGGCGAGAATCTCGGCGACGTCGCCGCGGATGTGCGTTGCCGCGGACCGCAGCGCGGCCGCCTTGCGGTCCCCCGGCACCGCCGCCAGCTCGATGGCGGCGGCGCGGGCCCGCTCCGCGATGCGGCGGCAGTGGGCCGCGAGGCCGGCGGGTTCGATCACGGGGGCGGTCTCGGCGGCGGCCATGGTAGAGCGGCCCTCGGCTCGGAACGGGGTATCATCGGGTCTTGGGGTCGTGCGCGACGTCGCACCGCCGCATCCTATACACCCGGACGGGCCGCTGCCGACTCCCGTGATCTTTTCCGACTTCGACGCCGCCGCGATGCGGCGGGCCCTCGAACTGGCCCGGCGCGGCGAGGGCCGCGTCGAGCCCAACCCCATGGTCGGCGCGGTGGTGGCCGATCCGGCCACGGGCCTCGTCGTCGCCGAGGGCTGGCACGCCGCGTTCGGCGAACCGCATGCCGAGGCGGCGGCGCTCGGGGCGGCCGGCGCGCGGGCCCGCGGCGCGACGCTCTACGTGACGCTCGAGCCCTGCTGCCACCACGGCAAGACGCCCCCCTGCACGGCCGCCATCGTGGCGGCGGAGATCGCCCGCGTCGTGGTGGCCGCCGGCGATCCGTTCCCCGAGGTCCGGGGCCGTGGCCTGGACGCCCTGCGGTCCGCGGGCATCCGCGTCGAGACGGGCCTGATGGAACCGGAGGCCCGGAGGCTCACGGCGCCGTTCCGCAAGCTCGTCGAGACCGGCATGCCCTGGGTGATCGCCAAGTGGGCGATGACCCGGGATCGACGGCTCGCCGCGGCGCCCGGCCACGACCGCTGGATCTCGTCGGCCGAATCACGGCGGCTCGTCCACGCGCTCCGCGGCCGGGTCGACGCGATCGTCGTCGGCATCGGCACCGCGCTGGCCGACGACCCGCTGCTCACCGCCCGCGACGGGGCGACGCGGCAGCCGCTGAGGGTCGTCCTCGACAGCAGCGGCCGGCTGCCGCTCGACGGCCGGCTGGTCCGCACGGCCCGCGAGGTGCCGGTGCTCGTGGTGGTCGGCCCCGATGCGGATGCCGGACGGATCGCCCGACTCGCAGCCGCCGGCTGCGAGGTCCGGCGGTCGCCGGCGGCGACGCCGCGGGAGCGGCTCGAAGATCTGCTCCGCGAGCTCGGCGCCCGCCGGTTCACGAACGTCCTCGTCGAAGGAGGTGCCGGCGTCTTCGCCGAGCTCTTCGCGGCAGGACTGGCCGACGAGCTCTGGGAATTCGTGGCGCCGCACTCGTGCGACGCAGCCGCGCCCGGGCTCGTCCTGATGCCGGAGCCCCCGCCGGCCGACGCCGAGGACGTCGCCCATCCCGGCGGCGACACGTTCACCCGCAGCCTCGTCAGGGCTTCTTCGGCAGGTCGCGGATCACGTTCCGCCAGTGCGTGACGAGGGCGTCGTCCCGATACGCGGTCTCGGCGACCGCCGCCCGCAGGCACCTGGCGACCTCGAGCACGACGTCGACGTGCCGCAACGCGTCCTTCGCCTGCTCGTTCTCGTCGGCCTCGGTGAGCTCCGCGTCCGCGTCGACATCGCCGTCCCGCTGCCGCACGCAGCCGTACCGCACGAGGTACGTGACCCACGGCTCGACGACGTCGACGAGACCGGCGACGTCGATCGCCGCAGCGCTGGCCAGGGGCTCCTCGAACGTCGACAGCTGAGAGCCCGTCTCCAGCGGGCTGGCGGCGAGCAGCCGCGCGGCCTGCTTGGGCGCCAGCGAGAAGACGGCGACGTCGTCCCCCACGCCGATCGCCGGCCGCAGCTGCTCGTCGAGCCCGGACTGCGGCAGGGCGAAGGACCAGACCGATCCTCCTTCGACCTTGGCCTTGTCGGGATCGGGCACTTGGTAGCCGGCCGGCACGCTGTCCGGATCGACGTCGCGGAGCGTCCCGACCAGCTCGTCGGAGAGGGCGAAGAGGTCGCTGAGTCCGTCGCGGAAGAGCTTCGGGTCGACGATCGGCAGGACGATGGCCGGCTCGACCACCGGCAGCGGCTCGGCCGACGCCGGCAGATCCCGCTGCAGCCGCTTGACCTTCGTCTTGCCGTCGAGCACGAGCCCCAGCTGGCCGTCGGCCAGGGCCGGCACGATCTTGCCGCGGACGATCTGGGCGAGCTTGGTGCCCAGGGGGGCCAACCGCTCCGCGATCTCCGCGGCCCGTTCGGCCTCCGCGCCGCCCTCCGCGGGAATCCCGTACTTCCCCAGCAGCCCCCAGCCGCCGGCGACGAATTTCGCGATGTCGTCGACCAGCCGCGGGTCGGACTTCAGCCGCAGGACCGTCACGCCGAGCGGCGCGCCGCCGGCGTGCTCCAGCAGGTCAAGCCGCCGCGCGCCGTCGACCGCCAGGTTCTTCGACCAGTCCCAGACGTAGCCCTCGTAGCCTCGGTCGCCCAGGAAGGAATACGCGGTCCAGGGACCGGGCTTCCGCTGCCGACGGTCGTAGTCCGCCGCGCCGGAGGCGAGCCAGGCCTCGATCTCGGCGGCCGCCTCGGCGGGCAGGTCCGCGGCCTCGACGAGCGGCTCCACGAGCGTCCGCATCGAGTCGGCCGGGGCGGTCTCGGTGGCGAGCGCCGCGGCGAGATCCCCGCTCATGTAGGAGACGCCCGTGAGCCGCTTGTCGGCGTCGGCGCGGAGCGGCGCCAGCGCAGCCACCCCCAGCAGGCCCGCGCGGCCGTTGCCCGGCAGCACGAGCTTCTCGAGGTGGTCGACCGAGTCGCCGAACGACAGGATCACGCGGTCCCCGACGACCCCCAGGGCCACCACGACGTCGAGCGTGCGGAGCCGCTGGAAGACCTGCGCGAAGCCCTCGATGTCGCCGGCGTCACCGGCCAGCTCGCGCTCGATGTCGTCCCACGGAGCCTGCGCACCGTCGAACGTGAAGACGACCATCTCGGTCCCGGCGACCTTGCGGCGGCTCACCGCCTCCGCGAGGTCGGGATTCGCCTGCGCCATGAGCTTGGCGAGGACCTCGATCCGCTTCAGCTGCGACCGGGCGGCCTCGACCTTCCCGGTCTTGAAGCCCCAGACCAGGTCGGGAACGACCAAGAGGTCGATGTTGTCCGCGAGCGTCTGGATGAAGAGCCGCTTCTGCAGCTGCTCCGATGACAGTTCCTCCTCGACGGCCAGGGCGTCGCCGGCGACCCGGAAGGCCACCGGCCTCGCGCGGAGGCGGCGGGCGCCGGAGGCCCGATCGTCGTCCTCATCATCGTCCTCTTCGTCGGACTCGTCCTCGTCGTCATCCCCGAACTCGACGTCGATGTCCACGCCCGGAGCGGCAATGAGGCCAGCCATCTGCTGGGAACGCTGCAGCCGCTGCAGGAGCTTCGTGAAGGCGATGCAGGAGGGCTCCCCGTAGACGAACGTGTCCGTGGCGACCATGTCCTCGAGCACCTCGACGGCCTGCGCGTTCTCGGGCAGTTCGAGGAAGGTGGCGACCATCGCCAGCGGGCTGCCGGGCATCGTCGTCTGCTCCTCGTACGATGCCAGGGCCCGATTCACGCCGGGCAGTTCCAGGAGCGCCGCCCAGGCGTTGCTCTTCACGACCCGGTCGATCTGCTCCCGGAGCCGCAGCGTCGCGGAGACGAAGGCGGCGTCCTCGGGCACCAGCGCCAGCCCGCTGGTGGCCAGCGGGCCCGCCTCCGGCGCGGCGACCGCCGATGCCGGGGACCATGCGGCGAGTGCGGCCGCCGCCGTCATGGCGAGGCCGACGCTCCGGCGGAGGCCGAGGAACCCGAAACGCGACTGGTGAAGAGCGGGGACTGTCATCGGCTTCATCCTGGAGTCATCCTGGAGATTGATCGCTGGAGATGGATCGGGTGATCCTGGAGGCTGTGCGACGCGGGCATCCGCGCGGGCCACGACGGGCTGGAACCGCCCCCGCGGGGATGCTGTAGGGGAAATCCGGAGTCGGCTCGTAGCATATGCCAATCGACCGGGTTGGAACCACGGGATTCCCCCGGAACGGCTCCGTCGACCGCCGACGCCGACCCTGACGGTCGGCTCGTCTGGGCGAGGTACGCAGGATCGCGGGATGCTCATCGGATCCACACGGATCGCCGCCGATTTCGCCGAGGCGTTCGGGCTGCGGTTTTCACGGCTGGTCGTCACGGCCCACGACCGGCACTGGCTCGACGCTGCGCTCGCCGCCGTGTGCGGCTACGGCACGAGCGTGATCGGCTGCGACGCCGAGGTGGGCGTCGAGTCGCCGCTCGACGCCGGGGCCACGCCCGACGGCCGACCCGGCGCGAGCATCCTCGCCTTCGGCTTCTCCGCCGCGGGCCTGGCTGGGGCCGTGGCCAACCGCGCGGCGCAGTGCCTGCTCACCTGCCCGACGACCGCCGTGTTCGACGGGCTGCCCGAGGCCGAGGAGCGGGCTCCCCTCGGCGGCCACGTCCGATATTTCGGCGACGGCTTCGAGAAGTCGAAGCTGGTCGACGGGCGGCGGTTCTGGCGGGTGCCCGTCATGGACGGCGAATTCCTCGTGGAGGAGACGACCGGGATCGCCAAGGGCGTCGGCGGCGGAAACTTCATCGTTCAGGGCCGCACGCTGGAGGCCGCGCTCGCCGCGGCGCGGCGGGCGGTCGAGGCCATCGCCGCGGTGCCGGGCACGATCACGCCCTTCCCCGGCGGCGTCGTCCGTTCGGGCAGCAAGGTCGGGTCGCGGTACGAGTCCCTGCGGGCATCGACCAACGACGCGTTCTGTCCGGCGCTCGTGGGACGGGTCACCACGCAGCTCGACCCGGCGGCGACGGCCGCCCTGGAGATCGTCGTCGACGGCGTGGGCCGGGAGGCGGTGGCCGCGGCGCTGGTCGCGGGCATCCGCGCCGCCGCGGGCCCCGACATCCCGGCCATCTCGGCGGGCAACTACGGTGGCAAGCTGGGCAAGTTCCACTTCCACCTTCACGAGATTCTCTCGGCACCCTAGGCCGCCGCGTCGAGCCGACTGGGCTTCTCGCTCGTTCCGCAATCTGCTACTTCCCCCAGCGATTCCGTCGTCACGCGAGGGGTTTCTCCATGCCCGCATCCGAGCGTCCATCGCGGCAGGATCTCGTCGTCCCGCCGCGGACATCCAATCTTCCGGTCGTGCTGGGCGCCGCCGCCTGCGGCTGCGTCGGCTTCGGACTGGTCTGGGCGCTGGGCATCGGCCGGCCGGCCGTGCCCGTCGCGGATCCCGTCGCGACGACCGAACCGAGCGTCGACGTCGGCGGCGACCCGCCCGCCGCGGCCCCGCGCGAGCCCGCCTTCCGCGACCCGGCCGTCGAGCCGGCCTCCCTCGACGTCCCCGCGCCCGTCGAAACGGGCCGCGACCGGCCGCTGTCGCGGTTCTCCACGTCGGGATTCACGCCGCAGCCCCCCGTCCTCGACGGCGGCGACGCCACGGCCGATCACGACCCCGCCGCAGGCGACTTGCAGGAGCGATCGCTCGCGGCGCCGACGACGCCCGACGCCCCGCCACCTCCGCAGGCGTTCACGCCGCCTCCGGCTCCACTGGCGCTGCCTCCGGCCACCGAACTCACCGCGATCGACGGCGGGGCAGGCACCGGTGTCGAGGGCGGCGTCCCCGCTCCCGCCGCCGACGCACTCGAAGCCTCCGACCTCGATGCACCCGGCGGTGGTCCGGCGCCGGCGCAGCCGGCTGAATCCGCGTCCGCTGCGCGGACACAGTTCCTGCCGCCCGCCGCGGCGGCGGATCCGGAGCCGGCAGCCCCGGAGACCGCCGGGCCCCCGGACGATGCCGTGAACCCACCTGCCGGCAACCCGCCTGCCGGCGTGTCTCCCTTCCCGCCGCCGGCGCCACCCGCCGTGGCGGCCACCTCGCCGCCGCCCGCCAGACTTCCACCAGCCCCGGCCCGACCGACGCCCCCGCTGCCGTTCGCGGCCGCGCCGCCGATCGTGCCGGGGGCGGGCGCGCCCGGAGGCCTCGAAACCGTCCCCGCCGACTCCGGCCTTCCAAACCCGCCCGCCGGGCCGTCGGGCCAGGGACGTCCCGGGCCGATCCAGCTGGAGGGCGTGCAATCGCCGCAGCTGTCCGTCGAGAAGCGCGGGCCGCGGGAAATCCAGGTCGGCAAACCGGCCCGCTACGAGATTCTCGTCCGCAACGTCGGCAGCGCCACCGCGAACGACGTGATGCTCCGCGACAGCGTGCCCTACGGCACGACGCTGGTGACCACCACGCCTCCGGCGGCGCCGGGCCGCGCCACGGCCGGCCTCGCCAGCGACGAGCTGCACTGGCCGCTGGGCACCCTGCCGCCGGGCGGCCAGGCGCGGGTGGTGATCGAGCTCATGCCCCTGGTCGAAGGGGAGATCGGCAGCGTGGCCAGCGTGGCCTTCCGCGCCGACGCCTCGGTGCGTTCGCGGGCCACCAAGCCGGCGCTCCAGATCACCTGCGACGAGCCCGACCCCGTCCTCATCGGCCGCGACGCCGGGCTCACGATCACGGTCACCAACCCCGGCACCGGCGTCGCCACGGGCGTCGTGCTCGAGGGGCTGCTGCCCGAGAACGTGTCCCACCGGTCCGGCAGCGAGCTGGAGTTCGACGTCGGCCAGCTCAAGCCCGGCGAATCGCGGACGATCGAGCTGGTGCTGGGCACCCGCGGCCCGGGCGTGCACGCGGCGCGACTGGCGGCGCGGGCCGACGGCGGCATCGAGGTCCAGCAGGCCGTGCGGCTGGAGGTCACCGCGCCGACGCTGGAGCTCGCCGTCGACATGCCAGTCCGCCGGTTCCTCCAGCGTCCGGCCACGTGCACGATCGAAATGGTCAACGCCGGCACCGCCCCGGCGCGGTCGGTCGAACTGGCGGCCCAGCTGCCCCCGGGACTGAAGTTCGTGCGGGCCAACAACGCCGGCTGGCACGACGAGCGGACGAACCGCGTGCTCTGGAACCTGGAGGAGCTGCCCCCGGGGGAGACGGGGAAGGTCGAAGTGGTCGTCATGCCGGTCGAGCACGGCCCGCAGAAGATCCTCGCGGCGGCGCGGACGGCCGACGGCCTCGCCGACCAGGCCACGCACGTCTGCGAGGTCGAGGGGCTGGCCGCGCTGTTCTTCGAGGTGGCCGACAGCGAGGACCCGATCGAGATCGGCGGGGTCACCGAATACGTGGTCCGCGTCGGCAATCAGGGGACGGCGTCGGCGACGGGGGTGCGGCTCACCGCCGCGCTGCTCGGCGACCTGGAGCCGGTCGAGGCGCAGGGGCCGGCGGGCCACCGGATCGAGAACCTGGCCATCGCGTTCGAGCCGCTGGCGAAGCTCGCCCCCTCGGAGGAGGCCGTCTTCCGCATCCGGGCCCGGGGTCGCACGCAGGGCGACCACCGCGTGCAGGTGCAGCTGGTGAGCGAGGACCACCCGACGCCGATCACGAAGGAAGAGATCACGCGGGTCTACGCCGACCGTTGACCCCCGCGGCGGACATCCGGTCGCACGGCGACCGGTCTACCAAACCCGCACGCTGCCCTCCGGGTAGCCCGGTTGCCGTTTCAGTAGCCCGGTTGCCGCTTCAGTAGCCCGGTTGCCGTTTCAGTAGCCCGGTTGCCGTGCAACCGGGAATCCGCGCCGCCCGCATCTCCGCGCCGAACCGCAGCCACCCGAATTCCGGTCGCACGGCGACCGGTCTACCAAACCCGC
>JBIIUP010000003.1:0-40968 GCA_044339885.1 Pirellulales bacterium
GCTCCCGAGCCGCCGGCGAGCGTCCCCGCCGACGATGCCGAAGCCGGGGATTCCACGACCGTGGCCCCGCGGGAGCGCCGCACGCTCGGCTCGCTCGATCCGGCCGATCCGGCGCGGATGCTCGTCACGCTCACCAGCCGGGGCGCGGCCGTCGAGCGGATCGAACTGGCCGACGAGCGGTTCCACGATCAGGACGATCGCACCGGCTATCTGGGGCACCTCGCCGCCGTGACCGCCCCCGAGGGCTGCCGGCTGGGGGTCGTGGGTCCGGGAACGCCCGCCGACCGGGCGGGGCTGCGGGCGGGTGACGTGATCGTCCGCGTGGCCGGCAACGCGACCGCCGACCCCCGGGCCCTCGCCGACGTGCTCGCGGCCCGACGACCCCGGGAGAAGGTGGCGATCGACTACCTCCGCGATGGCCGGGCTGCCGACTGCGAGGCCGTGCTCGACCGCCGCCCGCTGGAGGTCGTGAGGCCGGAGTTCAACGCGGCGCCCGTCGCCGATCCGGACCGCGACCCGCACGACCCGCTCTCGTTCCGCCTGTCGCTGGAGTCGCGGGGTGACCGCACGCGGCCGGAGGCCCTGGGGGAGATCGCCGGACAGGCCCTGGCCGACGTCGACTGGGAGGTGGAGCCGGGGGCCGAAGCCGGTGGCGTGAGGTTCACGCGGCGGCTGCCGGAAGGCCTCGTGGTCGCCAAGGACTACCGGCTCGCGCCGCCTGCGGACGGCGGTTCGCCGGGCTACCGCCTGGCGGTCACGGTCGAGCTGAAGGCCGTCGACGGCGAGGTCGTCTGCTCCTACGCGCTCGACGGTCCCACCGGCCTGCCGACCGAGGGCTGGTGGTACGCGCAGCGGGTGGCCCGCGACTGGGGATCGCTCGCCGTCCGCGACGTGGCCATGCGGTTCGCCGGCGCGCCGAGCACGATCGTCAGCGGGCTGCGGATCGCCGACGCGGCACTCGACCACCCGGCCTCGGCGGTGCTCGAAGGCCGGCCGCTGTCGTTCGCGGGCGTCGACTCGCTCTACTTTGCCTCCGCGGTCATTCCGGCCGCCTCCGGGGGGGAGGTGCCGGCGCTCGCCGAGGTCCGCCCGCTGGTGGTGGGCGACGTGCCCCTCGCGGCCCGGAAGAAGCTCGTCGACGTGACGTGCCGGCTGGTGTCCCGCGAGCTCACCGTGCGGCCCGACGCGCCGGTGGTCCACCGCTACGAGATCTTCGCCGGGCCCAAGCGTCCCGACCTCCTGGGCGGCTTCGGCGCGGCCGGCGCCACGATGGACGACCTCGTCTACTACGGCTGGTTCGGCTGGGTCGCCCGGCCGATGATCGCGATCCTCCACGCGCTCTACGCCGTGGTGGGCAACTACGGGATCGCGATCATCCTGCTGACGGTGATGGTCCGCGGGGCCATGTTCCCGGTGAGCCGCAAACAGGCCCTCTCCTCGCAGAAGATGCAGGTGCTGCAGCCGGAGATGAAGGCCCTCGCCGAGAAGTACAAGAACGACCCGGAGAAGCGGACGAAGGCGACGCAGGAGCTCTGGCGGAAGCACAACTACAACCCCATGGGGGGCTGCCTGCTGGTCTTCATCCAGATCCCGATCTTCATGGGGCTCTACCGCTCGCTGGCCAGCGACGTCGAGCTGCGGCAGGCTCCGCTGTTCAGTTCCGCGATCCGCTGGTGCTCGAACCTCGCCGCCCCAGACATGTTCTGGGACTGGTCGCAGCTGCTGCCCGGCTTCCTCACGGCGCCGGAGGGCTGGCTCGGGCCGTTCCTCAACCTGTTCCCGCTGGCCACGATCGGCCTGTTCCTCTGGCAGCAGAAGCTGTTCATGCCGCCGGCCGTTGACGAGCAGCAGAAGATGCAGCAGCAGGTGATGAACTACATGATGTGGTTCATGGCCCTGATGTTCTTCAAGGTGCCCTGCGGGCTCTGCCTCTACTTCATCGCCTCGAGCTTGTGGGGCATCGCCGAGCGGCTCTGGCTGCCGACGACGCCCGCGACGGCCGGCGGGGCCACGGTCGTGGACGCGGCCTTCGCGCCGGCCGGCAAGGGGGCCGTGGCCGCGGGGGACGCGGCCCGGCAGAAGCGGGCCGCGCGGAAGAAGCAGCGGTGAGCGTGCCCGTCGCCGCACGTCCGGATGGCGCCGGCGCGGCGCGGACGGAGGGCTCGGGGCCATGTGGTCCGTCGACGACCTGATCATCGCGCCGGCGACCGCCGCCGCCGGCGGGGCGCGGGCGATCGTGCGGATCGCGGGCAGCGGGCTGGCGGACCTGCTCGGCCGGCTATTCGACGTCGAGGCCCCGGGATTGGTCCCGCCGGGAGGCCGACCGCGGCTGGTGACAGCGCGGCTGGCGGCCTCCGGACTCGGAAGCCGGTGGGGCGGCGTGCCCGTCGAAATCCTGCACTGGCCGGGGCCGACGGGACCGGTCGGCGGGCCGCTCGCCGAGGTGCAGCTGCCCGGCTCGGTGCCGCTGGTCGCCGACCTCGTCGCCGCCGCCTGCGGGCACGGGGCCCGGCTCGCCCGCGGCGGTGAGTTCACGCTCCGCGGATTCCTCGCGGGCCGTCTCGATCTCGTCCAGGCCGAGGCCGTGCTCGCCGTGGTCGACGCGCGGACGCCCGACGAGCTGGCCGCCGCGCTGGACCGCATGGCCGGCGGCGCCGGGGAAAAGCTCCGCGGCGTGCGGGACGTGCTCCTCGACCTGCTCGCCGACGTCGAGGCGGCGGTCGACTTCGCGGACGAGACCACGCCGGACGCCGTGCCGGTCGCCGACGAGGCCGCCTGGCGGTCGATGCGGAGCCGACTCGCCGCAGCCGCCGACCTGCTCGCCGCGACGGCGCAGGGACTGGCCCGGCGGGACGCGGCCGCCGCGGCCGGACTGCCGCGGGCCGTGCTCGTGGGCCGCCCGAACGTCGGCAAGAGCAGCCTGTTCAACGCCCTGGTCGGCCGGGGGGCGGCGGTCGTGGCCGACCAGGCGGGCACGACCCGCGACTGGCTGGAGGCGCCCCTGGCCGGCGCCGCCTGCACGCTCGTCGACCTGGCCGGCATCGCCGCCGCAGACCCGGCCGACCAGGTCGACGCCGCGGCCGTCGCCGCGGCCCGGGCCGAGGTGGACCGGGCCGACGTCGTCGTCGTCTGCCGTGACGCTCTCGACCCCGTGGACCCCGGGCCGCTCACCCTGCCCGCGTCGGCCGCCGTCATCGACGTCGTTACGCGGTGTGACCGCGGGCCGCCCACGGTCCGGCTCCCGGCCACCGCGATCCGCACCAGCAGCCGCACCGCCGCGGGCCTCGACGAGCTGCGGGCGGCGATCGACGCCGCCCTCGCCGGGCTGCCGACCCGTGGCTCGCCGGCGACCGTGCGGATGGCCGTCGGCGTCGCCGCCGCCCGCGAGGCCGTGGCCGCCGCCGGGCGTGCCGCCGAGCCATCCGGGCCCGACCGCGACGAGGCGGTGGTGGCAGTCCACCTCCGCTCCGCGGTCGACGCCCTCGCCGAGGTCACCGGCGCCACGATCGGCACCGACCTCCTCGATCGGATATTCTCCCGGCACTGCATCGGCAAGTGAGCCGCGGACGGGAGAGGATGGCAACCATCGATTCCACGCTGGCCTCACTCGCCGCCGGCGCCGCCGCGTTGGCGGGCCGCGGCCCCGCGGCCCGCGCGGCCCTTGCGATCGAGACGGCCCGCGCGGTGGCCGCCGCGGCCGATGCCTGGGTCGAGGCGGCCGTGGCCGTGAAGACGCGGCACGAGCGGTCGGGCGGCACCCACGTCGCGGCGGCCGCGGCCCGGGCCGAGGAACTCGCCACCGGGCCGCTGGCCACGCTCCGCCTGCTCGCGATCACGGCCCGGGCGCTCCGCGAGATCGACCGCGCGGGCGTGCCGCGGCCCTGCGCCGCTCCGCGGCTGCTGCACCCGCAGCGGCCGGCCACCGCTTCGCAGTCGGCCGCGTTCGTGGGCGTCGACGTCCTCCCGGAGCGGCGGCTGTTCGACGGGGCCATCTTCCGCGGCCACTCCTGCGTCGTGCGGTGCGCCGATCCCGGCGGCCTGGAGGCCTTCGACCGCTCCTGGCGGGAGGAGGCGCACCGGCGGCCCCGGGAAGGAGGCGTGTGCCTCGTGCTCGGGGCGGGCAACGTCACCGGACTGGCCGCCGCCGACACGATCTCGCAGGTCTTCGAGCACGGCCGGGGCGTGCTGCTGAAGCTCCACCCGCTCCATGGGCCCCTGGAGCCGGTGCTGGCCCGAGCGCTGGCGCCGCTGGTGTCCGCCGGCCTCGTGGCCATCGTCACCGGCGGCGCGGAACTGGCCCGCGACGCAGTGGCGGCGCCGGCCGTCACGCACGTCCATCTCACCGGCGGGCAGGGGGCGTTCGACGGGCTGGTCTGGGGCGGTCCCGGGCCGCGTCCGCCGCAGGCGGTGCCGCTGCTGGCGAAGCCGATCACCTGCGAGCTGGGCAACGTCACCCCCTGGGTCGTCGTGCCCGGCCGGTACACGCCGGTGCAGCTGCGGTTCCAGGCCGACATGATCGCGGCATCGATCGCCAACAACACGTCGTTCAACTGCATCGCGACGAAGTGCGTGGTCACCTGCCGGTCGTGGGACCAGCGCGACGAATTCCTCCGGCTCGTCGCCCGCCGGCTGGAATCGCTCCCCGCGCGGCCGGCCTGGTACCCGGGGTCGACGGCCGCCTGGGAGGCCGTCTCGGGACGGCCGGCGCCGGCCGACGGCTCGCTGCCGGCGGTGTTCCGCCCCGGCGTCGATGCGGCGCGGGAGCCCCGCTGGCTGGACCGCGAATGGTTCGTGCCCGTCGCAGTCGAGGTGCCGCTGGAGGCCGGCTCGAGCGACGAGTTCTGCGGCCGGGCCACCGAGTTCACCCGCGGCCTGCCGGGATCGCTCGCGGCGAGCGTCACGGCGCCAGCCACGCTGTCGGCCCACGACCGCCGGCGGGTCGACCTGCTCGCCGAGCACCTCGAATACGGCGTCGTCGCCGTGAACACCTGGTCGGCACTGGGCTACGCCTTGGCGAGCGTGCCCTGGGGAGGCTACCCGGGTGGCACGCTGGCGACGCCGCGCAGCGGCATCGGCCGGGTGCACGACCCGCTCCTCCTGCCGCTGGTGCACAACTCGATCCTCCGCGCGCCGCTGGTCGTCCGGCCGCTCCCGCCGTGGTTTCCCTGGCACTCCCGCGGCGAACGGCTGGCCGGCGGGGTCGTGGAGATGCTCGGGGCGATCGCCGCGGGCCGCACCGGGCTGGGCCCGCTGGTGAGGATGCTGCCGGCCGTGCTGGCGGGCTGACGCCGCGACCGTCGGCGCCGGGGTTGCCCGTGCCCTCTTGTCCGGACGTGTGCCGCGGCGACCAGGCCGTCTGCTGGCGGATCGGTGGTCAGGCGCGGGGTCCCTTGAAGTCGGCTCCTGTGGGCCGGGGTTGCCCGTGCCCTCTTGTCCGGACGTGTGCCGCGGCGACCAGGCCGTCTGCTGGCGGATCGGTGGTCAGGCGCGGGGTCCCTTGAAGTCGGCTCCTGTGGGCCCGGACGTTCACGCAGGCCTTCCGGGCCTGCGTGAACTCCGTGCTGGCTGCGCTTCGCCATCCTGGCTTCGCTGGCCAGCAAGGCCGGGCTCCAGGGCACGGGCAACCCCTCGGAACGCGAGCGATTGTGCTGGAGCCCGGAGGGCCTCGCCGGTGCGACAACGACGCCCGTCCGATGCGGCGTTGCTCAGCGGCGGCGACCCTTGATCGCGCGGTCCCGCGGCTGCTTCTCCGGCGGGGTCTCCGAGAACTTGTCGGCTTGTCCGGTGAGCTCGTAGAGAAAGCGGCTCGGCCGGCAGGGCTTCGGCTTGCCCCACTTGGTGCGGGTCAGGCAGAGCGAGAGCACGAGCCGCTTCTTCGCGCGGGTCACGCCCACGTAGCACAGCCGCCGTTCCTCGTCGACCGCCTGCTGGCCGGCGGCGAGCGAGCGGTGGTGCGGCAGCAGACCCTCCTCCATGCCCACCATCCACACGCAGTCGAACTCCAGTCCCTTCGCGGCGTGCAGCGTCATCAGCCGCAGCACGTTGCCCTTGGGCTTGTCGTCCTTCTTGAAGCGGTCGTCGTCCTCCACCTGGAGCACGAAGTCGTCGAGGAACCCGCGGATCACGGCGGGCAGATCGCACCCGCCCGCGGTGCGGCGGCTCCGCTCGTGCTCGTCGAGCGCCGTCGCGACCTCCTCGACGCAGCCCCAGCGGGCCTCGGCCTCGGCGGGCTCGTCCTTGTACTCCCGCTCGAGGTGCTGGCGGTACGCGACCGAGTCGAGCAGACCGCGGAGGGCGGTCGCCCCGCACTGCTCCCCCGGCGCCGCCTCGCGGACGGCCCGCAGCCGCTCGAGGGCCGCCACGCCGCCGCCAGCCGCGGCTGAGAGCCGGCCCGCGTCCCGCGCCGCGCGGAGCGCCTGCCAGATGCTCGTGCCCTGCTCGGTCGCCGTCCCCCGCGCCGCCTGGATCGCGGCGGCGGAGATCCCGCGCGGGGGCACGTTGGCGATCCGGGCCAGGGCGAGGTCGTCGTCGGGGTCGACGAGGAACCGCAGGAAGGCCATTACGTCCCGGACCTCGCGCCGATCGAAGAACGAGCGGCTGCCGACCAGTTCGTAGGGGATGTTCCGCCGGCGCAGCTCCTGCTCGAACGCCCGCGTCTGCTCGCCGGTGCGGACGAGGATCACGGCCTCGGAGGGGTCGCAGCGGCGTTCGCGGAACAGGCCCTCGACGTCCCCCGTGACGCGGCGGGCCTCGTCGAGCTCGTCCTGCGCCTGGACGATCGCGGGGGGCACGCCGGGGGGCAGGTTCGAGACCAGCGTCTTGCCGTGCCGCCGCGCGTTCCGCTCGATGAGCATGTTGGCCGCGTGGATGATCTCGGGGGTGGAGCGGTAGTTCTCCTCCAGCCGCACCACGGTCGCCCCGGGCCAGCGCTTCGCGAAGTCGAGGATGTGGGAGATCTCGGCGCCGCGCCAGGCGTAGATCGACTGGTCGTCGTCCCCCACCACGCACAGGCTCCGGTGGTCGCGGGCCAGGGCCGCCAGGATCCGCTCCTGGATGCCGCTGGTGTCCTGGTACTCGTCGACGAGGAGGTGGTCGAAGCGGCCCGCCTCCGCCCGCCGCACCTCCTCGTCGGTGGCGAACAGCTCGTCCACGAACAGCAGCAGGTCGTCGAAGTCGACGGCGCCCGCGGTCTTCAGCGCGTCCTGGTAGCGGCGGTAGCCGGCTGCGGCGAGCGTCCAGCGGTCGTCGTCCTCGCCGGAGACCGTGTCGAGCGCGTCCGCGGGGCGGACCGCGCGGCTCTTCCAACGGCTGATGCGGTCGAGCAGGTCGCCGGTGCCGAGCACGGCGTCGGGCACGCGGAGCTCCTTGAGCACCCGCCGCGCCGCGGTCTCCTGCTCGCCGCGGTCGATGATCGCGAACCGCTCGGGCAGGCCGAGCCGGGTCGCGTGCCGCCGCAGGATCCGCACGCAGAGGGAGTGGATCGTGGAGATCTCGGGCTTCTCTGCGGCCTTGCCGCCGAGGAGCTTGCCGGCCCGGGCGAGCATCTCCCGCGCCGCCTTGTTCGTGAACGTCACGGCCAGGATCCGCGACGGGCGGGCCCCGCGGCGGACGAGCTGGGCGATGCGGGTGATCACCACACGCGTCTTGCCGGTCCCCGCGCCGGCGAGCACGAGGAGCGGCCCCGGCGGCGCCAGCACGGCCTCCCCCTGCGCGGCGTTGAGGCCGGGCACACCGGTCCGTGGGGCCGGTCGGGACGGGGCGCTGGTCTCTGGCGGCGGCGGCATGGCGGCGAAATGTAGCACACCACGCCGGAGCGCGACCGCGTCGGGCGGTCGCCTTGACGCTCCGCCGTCGGCCCTCTCTATTTTCCGCTCCGCACCGGTGCACGGTGTGGTCACCCGGAAAGGGCAGCATGCAATCCGATCGCCGGCACGAGCTCGAAGAGAACGACCTGGCCGAAACGACCGTGGCACTCCTGGAGCGGCTGCGGCCGCACCTCACGACGGCGGCCGTCGCGGCGGCCGTCGCGCTCGCTGGCATCGCCGCATGGACGCTCGTGAAGTCGCAGCGGGCCGCGGCCGACGCCGCCAGCTGGGATGCCGCCGTCGCGGCCTTCACCGAGCGGAACCCGGCCCGGCTCGACGAGGTCGTGCGAAAGTATCCGGGCAGTGCCGCGGCGCGGTGGTCGCAGCTGATTCTCGCCGAGTCCGCCGTCGAGGAGGGGAGCCAGCTGTTGTTCGCCGACAGGGCCAAGGCCCGCGAGCGGCTGGAGAACGCCGCCGCCATTTACGCGGCCGTCCTCGCGGAGAGGCCTTCGGCGATGATCGCCGAGCGGGCCACGTTCGGGCTCGCCAAGGCCCGCGAAAATCTCGGCCAGATCGAGGAGGCGCTCCAGGGCTACCGGGCCGTCGTCGCCGAGCATCCGGCCGGCGCGTTGCGGGAGGTCGCCGAGCAGCGGGCCCAGGCCCTGGCCCGGCCATCGACCCGGGAATGGTACGCTTGGTTCGCCGAACAGAAGCCGGCGGCTCCGCCCGCCGCCGGTCCGGCCGGCGCCTCGGGCGCCCCGCCTCAGGCCGCGGCACCGACCGATGCACCCGTCCCACCCTCCGCAGCCGACTCCGCAGGAGCCGCCCCCGCCGGCGCCGCTGCCGGGGCAGGAACTGACGCTGCCCGTTGAGGCGGCAGACGTCGGCACGCGGCTCGACGTGTTCCTCGCCCGGTGCCTGCCGGGGCAAAGCCGGTCCTTCCTGTCCCGGGTGATCGAGAAGGGGGGCGTGCGGGTGGACGGCGTCGCCGCCCGGGGCTCGCTCAAGCTGCGGCCGGGGTCGGTCGTGCGGTTCACGGTGCCGGAGCCGCCGCGGGCCGGGCCCGCGGCCGAGGAGATCCCGCTCGTCTTCCTCCACGTCGACGCCTGGATGGCCGCCGTCGACAAGCCGGCCGGAATGGTCGTCCATCCCGCCAAGGGGAACTGGAAAGGCACGCTCGCCGGGGCGCTGAAGTGGCACCTCGAGCGGGGCGACGCGGCCGCCCCCGGACTCTCCACCGCCGGCGGCCCGACGCGGCCCGGGATCGTCCACCGGCTCGATCGCGATACCAGCGGCGTGATCGTCGTGGCCCGCAGCGAGGAGGCCCACCACGCGCTGGCGCGGCAGTTCGAGCGGCGCACGGTGGAGAAGACCTACCTGGCGATCACGCAGGGGCGGCCCCAGCTCGATCGCGACGAGATCGACCTGCCGATCGGCATCCATCCCTACCAGCGGGAGAAGATGGCGGTGCGGCGCGACCATGCCACGAGCCGCGAGGCCGTGACCCGCTTCGAGGTCGTGGAGCGGTTCCGCAACGCCGCGCTGGTGAGGGTGACGCCGAAGACGGGCCGCACGCACCAGATCCGGGTCCACCTGGCGGCGATCGGCTGCCCCGTGCTGTGCGACGGCCTGTACAGCGGCCGGACGGTCATCGAGCCGGGGCTCCTCGGGCTGCCGCCGGGCCCGCCGCTGCTGGGTCGGCAGGCGCTCCACGCGGCCCGGCTGTGCCTCGACCATCCGGCCTCGGGGCAGCGGACGGAGTTCACCGCGCCGCTGCCGGCCGACATGGATCGCTTGCTGGCGGCGCTCCGGGGCGGTTAGATCGCATTCCGCTTGCGTGGAGCGCCGGCTCGGGGGCGGCAAAAGTCTCGTCGCTGTGGGCCGAAGCGGCCCAAGGCTCCTCGAGCGTTCGCCGACCCCCTTCGCCTCGTCATCTGGCTTGTCAGGCCGCCTCTACGCATGGGGCGCATCCGGTTCACGTGGAGCGTTGGCCCGGGGGCCGCGGGAGTCTCCCTGCAGGGGGCGAGGTGGTCCATCGCTCGGTGAGCGTTCGCCGATCCCCGTCGCGTCGTCCGCGGCCGCCGTGGCCTCCTCGATCAGGAGCGCCCGCGGGAGCGTCGAGTCGAGCACGCGGCAGACCGCCACCACGAAGCCGGCGCCGCCGTCCCGCCAGCCGCCCCGCACCGCGTAGCTCTGCAGAAAGGCCGCCAGGCCGCGGAGCGGCAGCATCCAGGCCCGCGGCCGCGGCCGTCGGTCGCGGAGCAGGCCGGCCTTCAGCGGCGCGTACCGCAGCGCGCGGGCGACGACGTCGGCGCAGTCGGTGTAGCTGCGGTGGACGATCGAGCCGGCCAGCATCGCCGGCCTGCGGCCGGTCACCACCCGCTCGTGGACCGGCAGCGGCAAGAAGCCGGCGGTCGTGCGGTTGAAGAGCCGCAGCACCCGCTGGTTCCGCCAGGCGCCGTGGCGGATCTCGCGCGGGCCGATGTAGGTCCGGCGCCGGAAGGCGTAGCAGGCGGCGGGATCGGCGAGGTCGGCGGCGGCGACGGCACTGCGGGCCTCGTCGTCGAGCATCTCGTCGGCGTCGATCGACAGGATCCAGTCGTGGGCGGCCAGCTCGACCGCCCGGCGCTTCTGCGGGCCGTAGCCGAGGAACGGCTGGTGCTCGACCCGGGCTCCCGAGGCGTGGGCGATCTCCACCGTGCCGTCGTTCGATCCCGAGTCGACGACGAGCCGCTCGGCGCAGAGATCGACGCTCGCGAGCGTCGCGGGCAGCCGCCGGGACTCGTTGTGGGTGATGATCACCGCCGAGATCGGCAGCGTTCCCGCGGTCGGCGGTGACCCGCTCATGACGGGCTCGCGGTGACGCCGCCCCGGGTCGAAATCGCCGGGGTAGGGCAGGTCGCGGCGGCGGGCCGTGGCAGCGGGAACTCCAGCGTGAACCTGCTGCCGCGGCCGGGTTCGCTGGCGACGCTGATGTCACCGCCGTGCTCGCGGAGGATCTTGCGGCTCACCGTCAGGCCCAGGCCCGTGCCCCGGGAGCCCTTGGTGGAGACGAAGAGCGTGAAGATGTCGGCGAGCGTCTCGGGGGCCATGCCCGTGCCGTTGTCGGCGACCACGATCCGTGCCTGCGCGGCCTCCGTGTCGACCTCGACCGTGATCGAGACACGGCCGTCGGGGACCTCCTCGACGGCGTCGAGTGCGTTGGTGACGACGTTGAGGACGGCCCGCGAGATCCCCTCCGCGTCGCACCGGGCCGGCGGCAGGTCGGCGGGTCGGGACCACGCGATCGTGGTGCCCTGGTCGCGGGCCCGCTGGGCCACCGTTTCGACGACGTCGTCGATCACGCCGCCGAGGTCGGTGTCGGCGAGATCGGGCTCGCGTTCCTTGCTGAAGGAGAGCATGTCCATGACCAGCGAGGAGATCTTCGCCTGGTTGCGCCGGACGATGTCCCAGCCCTTGCGGACGACGGCGAGGTCGTCGTTCTCCAGCCCCATCTCCACGAGATAGTCGCCGCCGCGGATGCCCTGGAGGATGTTCTTGATGTGGTGCGAGAGCGTGGCGATCGTCTGTCCCACGGCCGCCAGCCGCTCCGTCTGCAGCTTCGCGGAATAGAAGGCGGTGTCCTCCACGGCGAGGGCCGCCTGGTGGCCGATCGCGATCATGAGCTTGAGGTGCTCGTCGCTGAACCGCGGCCCGCTCGCTGCCGCCGCCTCGTCCAGCGGCGTCGTGGTGTCGACGTAGATCACGCCGACGGTGTCGTAGCGTCCCCGCAGCGGAACGCAGATCGCCTCGCGGACGCCGGTGCGAACCACGCTGTTGCCCGAGGCGAAGCGGTCGTCCTCCTGGGCGTCGCTCGTCAGCACGCCCTCGCCGTTGGTCAGCACGTAGTCGAGGATCGTGCGGCTGATCGCCATGGTCTCCTCGACGCCCGCCCGCCGGTCGCGGCGGGCCTTGGTCCGCAGTTCCCGCGTCTCGGAATCGAGGAGCATGATGCAGCCGCGGTCCGCCTCGATCCACTCGAAGACCAGCTCGAGGATCCGGCTCAAGAGCTCGTCGATGTCGAGGGTGTGGCTGACGGCCAGCGACGTGCGGTACATGACCTGGAGATTGCTGCGGGCCCGGGACAGCCAGTGTGCCGGGGATGGGCCGGGGGGCGACGCCCGGGCGATCGAGTCGTCGTCGCGCATGGCGCGGACGATCCGCGAGCCGTCGGCGGCGCTCGCCGGCGGCACGATGTCGACCGAGCCGAGCGCCAGCTCCGCCGCCTGGTCCTGGGCGTAGACGAGGACGGTGCGGCCGACGCGGATCCGGTCGCCGTTGGCCAGGTCGGCCCGCTCGACCCGCCGCTCGTTGACGAACGTGCCGTTGGAGCTCTTGAGGTCGCCGACGACGAACCCCCCCCCGACGCGGCGGATCTCGGCGTGCCGCCGGGAGATCTCGTGGTCGTCGAGCTGGACGACGTTGCCGGGCTCCCGCCCGATGCTCACGGTCCCGCCGTGGCCGTCGAGATCGATTCGGGTGCCCCGCTGGGCGCCTTGGATGACGACGAGTGCAGGCACGGACGGGCTCCCGGAGGGCGACCATCGCCCGACCCCGAATTCTCGCACAGCCCGCCGCGGCCGGGAAGCGATCGGCTCCGCACCGGCGGGCGGCCGATTGGCGGCCCCGCGATACGATGGGAGGAGAGCAGCCGCCGGGCGCGGCTGGCGGGACCGCGGAGGACGACATGGCCGACGTGCAAGCGGGAACTCGAGTGGGGCTGGTTGCGGGCAGGGCCCGCCGCCCGGGGCTGTGGCTGGCGGGTGCGGCCGCGAGCGTGGCCGTGGCGGTCGCGGCCGCCGCGGAGCCGGTGGCCGAGCCGCCCGCCGGCGCGGTGGTGCGGGAGCGGCTCCGGGCCGCCGTCACCTGGCTGGCCGCGCCGGAACGCGAGGGCCGCGGTCCGGGAACGGCGGGGATCGAGGCCGCCGCGGACTGGGTGGCCCGGGAGCTCGCGGGGGCCGGGCTGCGGCCGAGCGTCGCCGCGGCGACGCCCTTCCAGACCTTCACGATGACGCTCGAGGCCCGGCTCGGTCCGGCGACCGAGAACGCGGTGGAGCTCGTGGGGCCGCCGGGGCCCGACGGCGCGGCCGTCGTCGTGCCACTGACGCTCGGAGCCGATTACACGCCGCTGGCCGCGGGAGGCTCCGGCACCTTCGACCTGCCGCTGGCCTTCGCTGGCTACGGCATCACCGCCCCGGCGGAGAAGTACGACGACTACGCGGCCGCCGCCGCCGCGGGGAAGGGTGTGATCGTGCTCCGCCAGGAGCCGCAGAAGGACGACCCGCACTCCGTGTTCAACGGCAACCAGGCCTCACAGCATGCGGCGCTCACCCGCAAGATCGCCAACGCCTCCGAGCACGAGGCCGCGGCGGTCGTGTTCTGCAACGATGCGACGGCGGAGGAGGGGCTCATGGCCTTCACCCGCGCCGGGGAAGGGTCGGAGGCCCGTGCGCTGCCGGTGCTCCATGTGCGCCGTGGCATCGTCGACGACGTCGTCCGCGCCGCCCTGGGCCGCGACCTCGCCGCGATCCAGCGGGGCATCGACGAGACGCTCGAGCCGGCGTCGGCGGCCCTCGGCGGCTGGCGGATCAGGGGCCGGGTCGGGATCGAGCGGGTCGAGTCGCAGGGGCGGAACGTCCTGGCGGTGCTGCCGGGCCGGGGGGCTCCCGCCGCCGCCGGTGCCGTCGCGATCGATCCGCGGGAGACGGTGGTTCTCGGCGCCCACTACGACCACCTCGGCTACGGCGGGGCGAACTCGGCGGCGCCCGGCGAGCGGGCGGTCCATCACGGCGCCGACGACAACGCCAGTGGCACCGCCCTGTTGGTGGAGGTCGCGCGACGGCTGGCGGCCGGCCCGCAGCTGCCGCGGACCGTGCTCTTCGCCGCGTTCTCCGGCGAGGAGCGCGGCCTCCTCGGCAGCGGGCATTACGCCTCCCGTCCGGTGGTGCCGCTGGCCGACACCGTGGCGATGGTGAACCTCGACATGGTCGGCCGCCTCGACGGCGACAAGGTCGTGGTCCACGGCACGGGCACGGGCACGGGGCTGGAGGCCCTCGTCGACCGCCTCGTCGCGGGCCACGGCCTGACGGCGGCCAAGGAGCCCGGGGGCTTCGGCCCCAGCGACCACGCCAGCTTCTACGCCAAGAAGATCCCCGTCCTGCACCTGTTCACCGGCTCGCACGGCGACTACCACCGGCCCAGCGACACGCCGGACAAGATCAACTACGACGGCATGGTCCGGCTCGCCGATCTCGTCACCGACCTCGTCCGCGAACTGGCGACGGCCCCGGAGCGACCGGCCTACGTCGAGGTGGCGTCGCCGATGTTCGCCCGCGGGGGTGACCGGCCGTACTTCGGCAGCATTCCCGACTTCGGGAAGCCGGGGGGCGGCTACGCCATCTCCGGCGTCTCCAAGGATTCGCCGGCGGCCCAGGGAGGGCTCCGTGGCGGCGACCTCATCGTGCGGCTCGGCTCCAGCGCCGTGACGAACCTCGAGGACTTCGACAGCGCCCTCCGCAAGCACAAGGCCGGCGACACCGTGCCGGTGGTGGTGCGGCGGGACGGTGCCGAGGTGACGCTTCAGGTGGTGCTCGACGCTCCGCGGTAACCCGGCTTTTCGCGGCCGAATTGCCCTTGAGTCGCCGCCGGCGGATCGCCATCATCCCGCCCGCTTCCGGGTTCCCGGGCGGTCGTGGACGACCGCCGAGCCCCTCCGGCCCCCCGCGGGTCACGGGGCACCCGAGGCCGAGTCCCCGAGCAAGGAGTGCTATCCGTGAAGAGGCAACTGGCAGGTTTCGCGATCATGGCCGCCGCGGGGCTCGTGTCGTCGACGGCATTGGCCCAGGCCCCCGCCGCAGGCCCGCGGACCGCGGCCGGCCCCGCCAACCTCACGGCGGTGATCGACGTCGGCTACATCTTCAAGAACCACGCCCGCTTCAAGGCCGCGATGGACAAGATGAAGGACGAGGTCATGGCGGCCGAGAACGGCCTCAAGGCCGAGCGCGACCGCATCAACGGGCTCATGGAGCAGCTCAAGGGCTTCAACGTCGGCACGCCCGAGTTCAAGAAGCTCGAGGCCGAGGTCGCCAAGGCGCAGGGCGACTTCAACGTCACGGCCCAGCTCCAGAAGAAGGACTTCATGGACCGGGAGGCCAAGGTCTACCTGCAGGTCTACAACGAGATCGAGCAGGCCGTGAGCCAGTTCGCCCGCCAGCACGGCATCGCCGTGGTGCACCGCTTTGACGGCGATCCGGTCGATTCCAGCGACCGCAACCGGATCCTCGGCAACATCACCAAGCCGATCGTGTTCTACGACCCGCAGGTCGACATCACGCCCGACGTCCTGAAGATACTCAACGGTGCCGCCGTCGCCGGCGCGCCGCAGGCCCAAGCCGTCCGCTAAGAGGTGCGGCTGGCGGGTCGTGGTCGGGCCGCGCGGGGCGTGGCCGGCACGGGCGTCGGCCGTGACCGGTCATCACACGCATGCCTTCACGCTCCCAGCGCACCATTCGTCGCCCGGTGTCGGTCCGCGGGACCGGCTATTGGAGCCGCCGCGAGAACCGCGTCGAGTTCCTGCCGGCGCCCGCCGGCTCCGGCGTGGTCTTCGTCCGCGGCGACCGCGACGTGCCGGTGCGGATCGCGGCCGGCGTCGAGAACCGGGTCGACGCCGCGCTGCGGACGAACCTGTCCGTGGCCGGCGTGCAGGTGCAGATGGTCGAGCACGTCCTCAGCGCGTTGGCCGGCCTGGGCGTCGATTGCTGTCAGGTTCGCGTCTCGGCCGAGGAGCTGCCCGGGCTCGACGGCTCCGCGCTGCGGTTCGTCGAGGCGCTCGACGAGGCGGGCTTCGAGGACCTCGGGGCGCCGATCGACCCGCTCGTGGTCACCGAGACGCTGCGTGCTGGTGACGACGAGGCCTGGATCGAGGTCTCCCCGCCGCGGCACTCGGGGCTCACGGTGGAGTACGAGCTCGACTACGGCCCCGGCCCGATCGGCCGGCAGCGGCTGGCCCTGCGGGTGACCCCCGACGTCTACCGGTCCGACCTCGCCGCGGCCCGCACGTTTCTGGCGCAGGACGAGGCGAACCGCCTGGTGGCGGCGGGCCTCGGCGTCGGCGTGACGACCCGCGACCTCGTGGTCTTCGGTCCGGACGGGCCGATCGACAACCCGTTGCGGTGGTCCGACGAGTGCGTGCGGCACAAGGTGCTCGATCTCGTCGGCGACCTGGCGCTCGTGGGCCGGCCGCTCCACGCCCACGTCCGGGCCCGGCGGAGCGGCCACCAGCTCAATGCGGTCATGGCCGCCCGCCTCGTGGCGGCCTCGGGGAGGCGGGCTTCGGCCTGACGCTCATGACGGCCGGCCACGAGGACGTCCCGACCGTGCGGGCTGCGCAGGTCCATCCCACGGCGGTGGTCGAGGCCGGCGCGTCGCTCGCCGCCGGCGTGGTGGTCGGCCCCCACTGCGTGGTCTCCGCGCGGGCGGTGATCGGCCGCGGCACGGTGCTCGAGAGCCACGTGACGATCATGGGCGACGTGCGGATCGGCGAGCGCAACCGCATCTACCCCAACTGCGTCATCGGCGGCGAGCCGCAGGACGTCAGCTACCGCGGAGGGCCCACCCGGGTCGAGATCGGCGACGACAACCTGATCCGTGAGGGGGTGACCGTCAACCGCGGCTCCGAGAAGGAGGACGGCCTGACGACGATCGGCAGCGCCAATTTTCTCATGGCGGCCTGCCACGTGGCCCACGACTGCCGCATCGGCGACCACGTGACGATCGCCAACGGCACGCTGCTCGGCGGCCACGTGCGAGTGCAGTCCCGGGCTTCCCTCTCGGGCGCCGTCGCCGTCCATCACTGGGTCACGATCGGCGGTTGGTCGTTCGTGGCGGGTCTGTCGCGGGTGCTCCACGACGTGCCGCCGTTCATGCTCTGCGAGGGCGCGCCGGCCCGACCGCGGTGCGTGAACCTCGTGGCGCTGAGGCGCGGCGGCTTCGCGCCGGCCGCGATCGAGTCGATCAGCGAGGCGTACCGGCTCGTCTATCGGGCGAAGGTGGGCTTCGAACAGGCGCGGGAGATTCTTCGGTCGCAGGGGGCGGCGGAGGCGGAGGTCGGGCAGCTGCTCGACTTCATCGCCCAGCAGTCCGGCGGCCGGCACGGTCGGGCACGCGAGCGGAGGAGGGCGGCATGAAGCGGATGCGGACGGCGGTGGTGGGCTGCGGTCACCTGGGCGCGATCCACGCGCGGCTGCTGGCGGCCCGCGACGACGCGGAGCTGGTGGCGGTGGTCGATCCCTCGGCCGAGGCCCGCGACCGCGTCGCCGCCGCCCACGGCTGCCGCGGGCTCGCCGAACCGCGGGATCTCGTCGGGTCCGTCGACGCCGTCGTGGTCGCGGCGCCCACGGGCCTCCACGCGGCGGTCTCGCTGCCGCTCCTCGAGGCCGGGATCGACCTGCTCGTGGAGAAGCCAATCGCCGCGAGCGCGGAGGACGCGCGGGCGATCGTGATCGCGGCCCGCCGGCACGGCCGGACGGTGGCCGTCGGGCACGTGGAGCGGTTCAACCCGGCCTGGCGGGCGGCGGCCGACCGGGCGCGCGGTGCCAGCGCGGTCGAGGCCGAGCGGCTGGCGCCGTTCACCTTCCGGTCGCTCGACGTGGGCGTCGTCCACGACCTCATGATCCACGACATCGACCTCATCCTGTCCCTCGAGCCCGGCAGGCTCGAGCGGGTCGAGGCCCGGGGTCTGGCCGCCACCGGCGGCCACGAGGACGCGGTGCGGGCCCGGCTGGCCTTCTCGTCCGGGCTCGTGGCCGATCTCACCGCCTCGCGGATCAGTCCGGTGCTCCGCAGGTCGCTGTCGCTGTGGTGCGACGCGGGGGTCGTCGCCGTGGACTTCAACGCCAAGACGGTGACCACGCTCGGGGCGTCGCCGGAGGTCAGCGACGGCTCGTTCGTGGCCGCGCAGGTTCCGCCTGGCGACCGGGGGCCGCTCAAGGACCGTTTCTTCGCCGACGTCCTCCCCCTGGAGACCCTCTCCGTCGCCGACGCCAACGCGATCGCCGCCGAGCACGACGACTTCCTCGGGGCAGTCCGCGGCGGCCACGCGCCGCTGGTCGACGCCGCGGCCGGCGCCGCGGCGCTCGAAATCGCCGCGCGGGTGCTCGACGTGCTGGAGTGCCGGCGGTTCGGCATGCGCCGTGCCGCGACCGCCACGATCCCGCTGTTCCCGCGCCGCAAAACCGGCTGACGCTTCCCGGTCCGCCGGACCGTCACTGTCGGCGGCGATGCGGGCCCCCACGGACTGCCGATAGTCCCCGTGGAGCCGGCCGCCGCCGCACCGCACCAGGATCAACCCCATGGCACGCGTCGCCGCCAGCCTGATGCTCGTCGTCGCCGGGCTGGCTGCCGGTGGAACGCGGGGCGCGGACGTTCCGCCGCCGCCGCTCGAGGCGTTCGACGACGGGGGCCTCGCGAGCATGGGAATGGGATCCGTCGCCGCCGCCCTGCGTGGCCTCGAAGATTCCCCGGCGACCGCGGGGGGGCTGCCGTTCGACGTCGTCGTCAAGGGACCGAGCGGCCCCGACGCCTTGATGGCACCCTTGGCGGCGGAGGTCCGCAGCCGCATCGAGTCGTTCGACGTCGCGGCGGGCGTGAAGGCCGACCGGCTCGCGCCCGAGGAGGGGGCGGCGGGCTGGACGGGCCGGATCGGCGTGTCGGCGGAGCGGGAGTCGGGCCGGGAGGTGTTCGAGCTGCGGACGAAGCTCGACAGGAGGCACGAGGTCGGGGTGTTCGGCCTCGAGGTCGGCCCGCGGATCGAGCGGCGGCTGCGGCGGGGCGCCCTGTTCTTCTTCGACGGCAAGGCCGAGGCTCAGGCGACCCGCTCTGCGGACTCGGGCTGGGCCTTGCCGGGATCGCCGGAGGCCGATGGATTCGGTGCGGTGGGCGTGACGGCTCGCACCGGCTTCAGCCGCTGACGCCGCCTGAGAGCGGGCGGCGATCCGGTCGCACGGCGACCGGTCTACCGAACCGCGTGGCGAGTTCCGGAGCGAGTTGCCGGATTCGGTAGCCCGGTTGCCGGATTCGGTAGCCCGGTTGCCGTGCAACCGGGAATCCGGTCGCACGGCGACCGGTCTACCACTCGGTCGCACGGCGACCGGTCTACCACCCGGTCGCACGGCGACCGGTCTACCGCCCGGTCAGGCGAGGTCACGGTCCTGGAACAGCACGAGCGCTACCAGCAGGGCGACCGTCGCGTAGAGCGCCGCGTAGACCGCCGCCCACCCCAGGTAGGCCCAGGGAATCGCCACGCCCCCCACCACCGCCGCCTCGATCGTGAAGTGGTCCAGCACGGGGAGCAGCGTGGCGAACAGCTGCCCGACGAACCGCACGATCGCGAACCGGCCGACGCTCGACTGCACGATGAGCGGCACGAGGTGCCCGAGGCTGTAGACCGCGAAGCAGACGATGAGGTTCGGCACCATGCCCAGCCGCGTGGAGACGGCGAGGCTCACTGCCGCCATGACGATCGTCTCCAGGAGCGAGAGCACGAGCCCGGGTACGACCGTGATCATCTCGTCGGCGCAGTCCCGCCACAGCGGGTCGACCTTCGCCCCTTCGCGGGCGTCGTAGACCACCTTGAGGCTCGTCGTCGCCAGGAGCACCCCCCCCAGGATCGTGAACACGAGCACGGCCACGAGCACCAGGCCGGCGAACTTGCCGAGGATGAACTGCCACCGCTGGAGCGGCTTGGAGAGCACCGTCAGGGCCGTCCGCCCCTCGATCTCGTCGGCCACGGAGATGCTCGCGGTCCAGACGACGACCAGCAGCGCGAGGACCTTGATGAGCGTGAGCCCGCTGTCCTTGAGCATCTTCACGTCCTCGCCGAACGTGTTGTAGGGAATGACGATGAAGAGCACGAGCAGCACCGAGCCGACGACGATGGCGACGGTGAACACCGGCTGCCCGATCGCCTCCTTCGTGGTCGCCGCCGCGATCGCCGCCAGCCTGGGGCAGGCCAGGCGGAAGAGGGCGTAGGTCGCGGCCAGGGTGACGAGGACGAGGAAGGTCCAGGGGAGGATCGCCGCCTGCGGGAACTCCGGCGTGAGCCGCCAGTCGATCGCCAGCCGGGCCGGCTCCACACCCGAGTTCACGGCCTCCAGCCGCGGCTGCTGTCCGAGGAACGGGTTCGTGGCACCCTCCGCCCTCGTCCACGTCCAGGCCTTCGCGGCCTCGAGTTCGATGTCGGGCACCTTCTCCAGCGCGAAGCCCGCGATGGGCTGCTGCGTCCGCACGGTGAGCGGCCTGTCGGTCGCAAGTTCGAGAAACTGCAGCTCCTGCGGCCGGATCTCCAGCGGGATCTCGACCGTGGCCCCGCCCGCGACGACGTCCACCGTCCGGGAGCCGTGGCCGCCGGAGACCATGCGGACCAGCGACCGGGCGATCTGCCCCGCTGGCACCAGGGGCGTGAAGGCCACGGCCACGGCGGCGTAAACCAGGAGCAGCCAGGCCAGCGGACCGAGGAACCCGTCCCGCAGGCTGGCCCGCAGCTCCGCCCCGGCACGCGGCCGCACCACCGCGATCAGCGCCTGGCAGGCGAGCACGGCCGCCACGGCCGCCAGGGCGCCGACGCCCAGCAGCCAGATCGGCGGCAGGGCGGTGAGCCAGCGGTTGGCGAGCAGCGGTACCACGGACATCCCTCACCCGGTTGGGCGTGCGACCGACCCTTCGAGCCTCGATCGCGATCCCGCAGGAACTTCGGGATTATGCCCTCCCGGGCCGGCCGGCGGTAGCGGTCAGCCGCCGGCCGGCCCGGCGAGCACCGTCGCCGCGGGGCCGTCGAGCCGCCAGGTCGCCAGGACGCGGTCGAGGTCGTCACGGGTGAGCGACTCGACGATCGCGAGGGCGTCGGCCACCGAGCGGTAGACGCCGGAGTGGGCCCACTCCCCGCCGACCTCGAACAGCCGCCGCCGCGGCCGCTCGCCGGCCAGCACGACCCGGCTCGCCAGCTTGTTGCGGGCCCGCTCGAACTCGCCGGAGTCGATGCCCCGGGCCGCCGCCTCGCCGTAGATGGCGACGATCCTCTCGAGCAGATCGTCGGCGTCGGCGGCATCGCAGGAGAGCTGCGTCGTGAACAGCCCGGCGTCGAGGAACTCCTGGTGGTGGAGCGTGGCCTGCTCGGCGTCGCCGGGATCGACGAGGGCCCAGTAGAGCCGGCTGCCCGAGCCGTCGCCGAGAACGGTGGCCAGGAGCTTGGCCGCAAACCGGTCGGCGTGGGTCTCCGCCGGGCCGGCCGACATCCGCACGCCGTACTCGAGGGTCGCGGCCGGGCGGACGATCCGCTGGACGCACGTCGCGGCGGCCACGCCCGGCGCCGCCGGCACCAGCCGCGGCGATTCCGCCTGCGGCTCCCAGTCGCCGCACGTCCGCCGGGCGGCGGCCACCAGCGCTTCGAAGTCGACGGCCCCCGTGGCCGCGAGCACCGTCGTGCCGGGGGCGTACCGTCGCCGGTGGTAGTCCCGCATCGCCTCCACGGGCAGCGCGGTGATCGAGTCGACCGTCCCCAGCACGCTCCGCCCCAGCGGATGACCGGCGAAAAAGTCGGCGCGACACCGCTCGTCGGCCCCGAAGGGGGGCTGGTCGTCGTACATCCGGATCTCCTCCAGGATGACGAGCTTTTCCGTGGCGAAGTCCTCCGCACGGAGCGCCGGCCGCATCATCGCAGCCAGCAGGTCCACCGCCTCGTCCTGCCGCTCGGGCAGCACGGCCGCGTAGTAGACGGTGTCCTCCTCGCTCGTGAAGGCGTTGGCGCCGGCCCCCATGCCGTCGAACCGGCGGTTGATCTCGTCGCCCGAGAGCTCGGCTGTGCCCTTGAAGACCATGTGCTCGAGGAAGTGGCTCACGCCCCAGAGCGCGTCGCTCTCGTCGCGGGCGCCGGTCTTCACGAAGAACCCGATGCTCGTGGAGACGGCGCCGGCGGTCGTCTCGGCGACCACCTCCAGGCCGTTCCCGAGCCGTTCATGCAGGAACGGCACGCGGCACCTCCAGGGGCTCGCGGCCCAGGCACACGACGGAGAGGTCGCACGGCGGCCGCGCGGCCAACCAGGCCTCGATTCCGGCGACGGTGAGCCGATCGTAGCGGGCGAGTTCCTCGGCGAGGGTCTGCACCCGGCCGAGATGGTACCACTGCCGCGCGATCGCGCCGGCCCGCGCCGCGCTCGACTCCTGCTGCATCACCAGGCCGCTCTTGACGCGGGCCTTCACCCGGTCGAGCTCCTCGGCCGTCAGCGTGCCCGCCAGGCGGTCGATCTCCGCCAGGATGACGTCGAGCGTCTCCTGGGCCCGCGCGGCCGTCGTGCCCGCGTGGCAGACGGCCATCGCGAAGTCGCGGTGGGTCTGGTAGCCGGCGGCGACGCTGTAGCAGAGGCCGCGCCGCTCGCGGACCTCCGTGAACAGCCGCGAGCTCGACCCGCCCCCGAGGATGCCCAGCGCCGCGGTGGCCTCGTACGACTCGTCGCTGCGGTACGGGGGCGCCGACCAGGCCAGGGCCACGTGGGTCTGCTGGGCGTCGTGCGGCACGTGACGGAACCGCGGGCCGCGCGGGCCCTCGGCCACGGCCGGAGCGGCCGCGGCCTCCCAGTCGCCGAACAACCGCTCCATCCGGGCCACGAAGTCGTCCCAATCGATGCGTCCCGCGACGGCCACGATGGTGTCCCGGGGGCCATGGTGGTCCGCGACGAACCGGCGGACGTCGGCCACCGTGAGTCCTGCGACGTCGGCGGAGAGCCCCTCGGAGGGCATGCCCCACGGCGACGGAAAGTGGAGCTGCCGCAGGGCCAGCATCGTGCGGTGCGCCGGGTCGTCCTCGGTGCCCGCGAGGTTCTGGAGAACCATCTGCCGCGCCGCCTCGAACTCGCCGTCGGGCAGCCGCGGCCGGCGGACGAGATCGGCGTAGATCGGCAGCGCCAGGGGAAGCTGGCGGGCGACCATGGCGCCCGACAGGCTCGCATGCGTCGTGCTCACCGCCTGCGACCACTGCACGCCCGCCGACTCCAGGTCCTCCACGACCTGCCGGCTCGTGCGGTCGCCGGCGCCGCGGAGGCACATCTCGCCGGCGAGCGTGGCCAGGCCGCACCGCCCCGGGCCGTCGTGGATCGCACCGGCGGGCACGTGGAAGGCGATGGCCGCCGACTCGACGTGCGGCAGGTGCTCGCCCAGGAGCGTGATGCCGTTGTCGAGCGTCGCGGTGAAGATCGCCTGCTTCAAGGATCGCTCTGTGGAGGGTGCGCCGGCCGTACCGCGTTTAGAATGCCGTGCCGGCGGGCAGGTCGGCAACGGCGATCCCGGGGTCCAGCCCGGGGGCCAGGTCCGACGGTTCGCCCGCGCCGGCGGCGGCCTCGGCGAGGTCGGTCACCTTGTAGATGGTCCGCGTGCGCCGGAAGCCCAGCCGCTGGTAGAGCCGCACGGCCCCGCAGTTGTCGGCCGTCACCTCCAGCGACACGGTGCCGATCCCGTGGCTGCGGAAGCCGGCGAGCGCCTGGTCGATGAGGCAGGATCCGAGGCCGCGGCCCCGGTGGCCGGGCACGACGCCCACGTTCTGGATCATCCCGCCGCGGCCGCGGTCGAGCACCCCCTGGATCGTGCCGCACCACTCGAGTTCGGCGGCCGAGTCGCCCCAGGCGACGAGCCAGGTGGCCAGCGGCAGGAAGCCGGGCTTGTTGCGGATCTCGCGCATCAGCCGCCGGCAGCCCTCGAGGTTCCCGAGGCAGGGGAACACCCGGGCGTCGATCTCGCCACGGAACGCCCGGTACTTCGTGCGGGCGTGGACGTCGAGGACGGCCTCGTTCCAGGGCACGAACCGGTAGCCCGCGGGGAGCGGGGCCTCTCCGCGCCGCACCGCGAGGCGAGCCTCCGGGCGAACCTCCAGGCGAACCTCCATGCGGAACCGCTTGAAGTAGGTCGAGTCCATCGGTTCGCGCTCCGGCCCGGTCACCCGTTCGTCGTGACCATAAGAGTATGGTCCATTCCGGTCAACGCGCCGGCTTCCCCGCCCCGTCGGCCGCCCGCGAAACCGGCAGTCCCATGACGCTCGTTGCAACCGCCGCAGCCGGCAGGGTAGGATTTTGGACGCTCAAAAAATGTTTTTTGACCCCTCAAAAATTCGCCGTACCCGGCGCGGCTCCGGCCGTGGCGGAAGCTGCGGCCGCAGGCCCGGCTGCGAGGGGCGTCCCGGCCGCGGAACGGCCCTGGTGATCGGCGTCGCCGCCGCCCTGGCGGCGGCCTGCCTGGCGGGCTGTTCCCCGGGGTCCGCTCGGACCGCAGGCTCGTCACGCCCCCGCATCCTCTGCACCACGACGATCGTCGCGGATCTGGTCCGGGAAGTCGCCGGCGACCGGGCCGAGGTGGAGAGCCTCATGGCCGCGGGCATCGACCCGCACTCCTACCGGGCCACGCCGCGGGATGCCGACCGCCTGGCGACCGCCGACCTCGTCGTGGCCCACGGCCTGCGTCTGGAGGGAAAGCTCGCCGACCTGCTGGCCCGGCTCGGCGACCGCGTGCCGGTCGTGGCCGTCGCCGACGCGGTGCCCCCGGAACGGCTCCTCGGAGTGGGGGCTGGGCAGTTCGATCCCCACGTCTGGTTCGACGCCGCGCTCTGGGCCGGCTGCGCGGCCCCCGTGGCCGCAGCCCTCGCCCGCATCGATCCCGACGGTGCCGCCGCCTACAGCGGCCGCGCCGCGGCGTGGGCCGCGCGGCTGGAGGCCCTCGACGCCGAGCTCCGCGCGCGGCTGGAATCGATCCCGCCGCCGCGCCGCGTGCTCGTCACCGCGCACGACGCGTTCCGCTACTTCGGCCGGGCCTACGGGATCGAGGTCGTCGGTGTGCAGGGCGTGAGCACCGAGAGCGAGGCGGGCCTGGCCGACATCAACGGCCTCGTCGAGTTGCTCGTCGACCGCCGCATCCCGGCCGTCTTTCTGGAGACGAGCGTTTCCGACCGCAACGTCGCGGCGCTCGTCGAGGGGGCGGCGGCCCGGGGGCACGTGGTGACCCTGGGCGGCCGGCTCTATTCCGACTCGCTCGGGGCCGCAGGGAGCGGCGCCGAGACGCTCGCGGAGGCGCTGGAGACCAACGTCCGGACCATCGTCGCCGCGCTGGCGGCTCCCGCCGCGGACGGAGGCTAGGCCGTGCCCCCCGTCGCGCTCGGGCCGCCGCTCGTCGAGTTCCACGACGTGACCGTCGCCTACGGCCGGCGGCCCGTGCTGTGGAACATCGACCTCGCGATCGAAACGGCCTGCCTCTTCGGCGTCATCGGCCCCAACGGCGCGGGCAAGAGCACGCTCCTGAAGGCGGCGCTGGGACTGGTGCCGGTGGTGGGAGGCACGGTGCGGTTCGAGGGGCGGCCGCTCGACGAGGTCCGCCGCCGGGTCGGCTACGTGCCGCAGCGCGAGACCGTCGACTGGGATTTTCCCGCCAGCGTGATGGACGTGGTCCTCATGGGCACCTACGCGGGACTGGGATGGTTCCGCCGCCCCGGCCCGCGGGAACGGGCGGTGGCCCGGGAGAGCCTCGACCGCGTGGGCCTGGCGGACGTCGCCGACCGGCAGATCGGCCGGCTCTCCGGGGGCCAGCAGCAGCGGGTGTTCCTCGCCCGGGCGTTGGCGCAGGAGGCGCGGATCTACCTGCTCGACGAGCCGATGGCCGGCGTCGACGCACGATCGCAGGAGCGGATCTTCGCGGTGCTCGCCGAGTTGCGTGCCGAGGGCCGCCTCGTGATCGTGGTGCACCACGACCTGCGGACCGCCGCGGAGTGGTTCGATCGGGTGGCGCTGGTCGACATGCGGCTGGTCGCGGCCGGTCCGACGGCCGCCGTGCTCACGCCGGAGAACCTGCGGCGCACCTACGCCGGACAGATGGAACTGCTCGACGAGATCGGCAGGGCGGTCGCCTCCCGGGGCCGCACGCCGTGACCGCCGCCATCCTCACGCACAACACGCTGGTGGTGGCGGCCGGCGTCGCAGCGGTGGGGTTCGCCGCGGGCATGGTGGGCGGCCTGGGGCTGCTGCGGAAGCGGCCGCTCGTGGCCGACGCCGCGGCCCACGCCACGCTCCTGGGGGTCGCCGGCGGGTTTCTCGCCACCGGCCGCCGCGACCTGCCGACGCTCCTCGCCGGCGCGCTGGTCACCGCGGTGGCCGCGCTGGGCACGCTCGTGCTCGTGCGGCGGTTCACCCGGACCCGCGACGACGCGGCCACCGCGATCACGATCGGCGTCGGCTTCGGTGCCGGGATCGCCCTCCTCTCCGGCATCACCGCCCGCGGCATCCCCGGCGCCGCAGGCCTGGGGCAGTTCCTCCTCGGCCACACCGCGGCGCTCGCCTCCCGCGACGCCCTGCTGTTGGCCGCGGTGTCGGCCGTCACGGTGGGGGTGGTGTGGCTCGGCTTCAAGGAGGCGATGCTCGTGGCCTTCGACGCCGAGTTCGCGGCCGCCACGGGCTGGCCGGTCGCCGCAATCGACCTGGCGGTGGTCACGCTCGTGGCGGTGATGGTCGTCGTCGGTCTGCCCGCGGCGGGGGCGGTGCTCGTCACGGGGCTGGTGGTGATCCCGCCCGTCGCGGCCCGCCAGTGGACCGACCGCGGGTCGACGCTCCTGCTGCTCGCCGGGCTGTTCGGGCTGGCGGCGGCGGGGGCCGGCGTGATCGTCGGCGCCGCGGCGCCGCGGATCGCCGCGGCGGTGGGGCTGCAGACCCCGACGGGCCTGGCCACCGGCCCGCTGGTGGTGCTCGCGGCCGCCGCGATCGCCGCCGTGTCGTTCGTGGCGGCGCCGGACCGGGGCTGGATCGTGCGCGGCCTCCGGGCGGCCGAGGAGCGGCGCCGCTGGACCGCGGGGCTGATCCTCGACGCCTGCCTGCGGGCCGCCGGCGACGGTGCGGGCCGCAGCTTCTCCGCCGCCGCGGTGCGGGCCGCGACCGGGGGCGGCCGGCGGGCCGTGGCCCGCGGCTGGGAATCACTCGTGCGGGAGGGAATCGTCGCGCCGGAGTCGGCCGCCGACACCTGGCGACTGACGGAGACGGGCCGGGCCGTCGCGGCGGAGCGCCGGGCGAGGATCCGCGGCTGGGAGGCCGCCTTCGATGCGGCGCCGGCCGCCGCCCGCGAGGCCTTCTCGCTGGAGCTCCGGGAGCCGCCCCGATGATCGCCCCGATGCACCTCTGGGCCCTGGCGACGGCGGCCGCCGTCGCGGCCGCGTGCGGGCTGGTCGGCACGCTGCTGGTCGTGCGGCGGATGAGCCTGCTGGGCGACGCGATCGGCCACGCCGTCCTGCCGGGCATCGCGGTGGCCGTGCTCGCCGGCGGCCGCCCCGGCGGCCTCCTGGTGTTCGCCGCAGCGACGGCCACGGCCCTCCTCACCGTCTGGCTCACGCGGTTCCTGCGGACGGCCGTCGGCCTGAGCGAGGACGCCGGGGCAGGGGTCGTGTTCACGGCCCTGTTCGCGGCCGGCGTGGTGATCGTGTCGACGGCCGGCGCGCGGATGCACCTCGATCCCGACTGCGTGCTCTACGGCATTCTCGAGTTCGTGCCCTTCGACACGGTGGTCGTCGCCGGCAGCGCGGTGCCGCGCGGCTTCCTCGCGGCGGCTGCGGTGCTCGCGGTGGTCGGCTGCGGGCTGGCCGCCACCTGGAAGCTCCAGGCGTTCGCCGCCTTCGACGCGGAGGCGGCGCGGGCGGCCGGCGTGCCGGTGGCGGCAGTCACCGGCGGCCTGCTCGCGGCGACGGCACTGGCCACCGTCGCGGGGTTCGAGGTCGTGGGGGCGGTGCTCGTGGTGGCCCTGCTCGTGGTGCCCGCCGCCGCCGCGGAACTCCTCTTCCACCGCCTGCACCACGTCGCGCTGGCCGCGGTCGTCATCGCCGTCGTCGGCGCGTGCCTGGGCTACCTCGCGGCCTGGCGGTGGAACACCAACGCCGCCGGCATGATCGCGGTCGTCCTCGGGCTGGAATACCTCGCCGCGGTCGTGCTGGCGCCGGGCGATGGCCTGCTCGCCCGGGCGGCCTCGCGGCTGCGGTACGCCTGGCGGGTGGCGAGCGAGGACCGGCTGGCCGCGGTCTGGCGGGCGGGGGAGCAGGGGCAGGCGGTGCCACCGCCGCGGACGGCGCTGGAGCGGGTGGCCGCGGTCTGGCTGGCGGTCACGCGCCGCGTGGTCGGCGGAACGACCCTCTCGCCCGTGGGCCGGCGCGAGGCGGAGATGGTGGTGCGGTCGCACCGCCTCTGGGAGGCGTGGCTGGGCCGGCACGCCGACCTGCCCCTCGATCACCTGCATCCGCCGGCCGAATGGGTGGAGCACCATCTCGGCGCGGCGATGCGGCGGCGGATCGAGGCGGAGGTGGGACGCGTCGACGGCGACCCCCACGGCCGCGAGATTCCGCCCGAGGCGTGAGCCGCGTCGGACGGATCACGCACGACCCGCAGTGTTCGGTCGGCTCGGGGCTGCCCGTGCCCTGTCGCCGGACGTTCGCTCCGCCCATCCCGGCAGTCCTGTTCGGCACGGCGGATGTGGGGCAGGTCGAGCGGCGTCGCGCGAGGCTCGGGGCTGCCCGTGCCCTGTCGCCGGACGCTCGCTCCGCCCATCCTGGCAGTCCTGTTCGGCACGGCGGATGCGGGGCAGGTCGAGCGGCGTCGCGCGAGGCTCGGGGCTGCCCGTGCCCTGTCGCCGGACGTTCGCTCCGCCCATCCTGGGCTGCGCTCACTCCGTGCTGGCTGCGCTTCGGCATCCTGCCTGCGCTTGCCAGCAAGGCCGGCTCCCGGGCACGGGCAGCCCCTTGCGAGGCCGCATTTCCCGCTCTGCCCATCCCCGTGCTGCGCTCAGTCCGTGCTGGCTGCGCTTGCCTGCAATGCCGGCTCCCGGGCGCGGGACGGTCACGGCGCGGCGAACCGTCGCAGGCGGGCGAGATTCGCGCGGTCGTTCCGCGGCGAGGGCTTGCCGTCGGGGCCTTCCTTCGGAGTCTCCAGCACGATCGGGACGCCCGCCAGCTTCGGGTGCCGCATGACGAGCCGGAAGGCCTCGGGGCCGATGCAGCCCCGGCCGATCGCCTCGTGCCGGTCGACACGCGAACCGAGTTCGCGCTTCGAGTCGTTGGCGTGGATGAGCTTCAGCCGGCGGAGGCCGATCGACCGGTCGAACCGGCGAAGCGTGTCGTCGAGCGCCGCGCGGGGCGCCAGGGCATAGCCCGCGGCGAACACGTGGCAGGTGTCGAGGCACACGCCCACCCGCTTCCGCAGGCCCGGGACGGCGTCGATCCTCGCGAGCATCTCGCCGATCTCCTCGAATCTCGCCCCCAGGCACGAGCCCTGGCCGGCGGTGGTCTCGATGAGGATTCCGGCCGCCAGCGACTTCGTGCGGGCCAGCGCCCGGGCGATCCCGTCCGCCGCCCGCGCGACCGCCTTGGCCACCGGCTGCGCGCCCGCCGCGCCGGGATGCGCGACCACCCAGGGGATGCCCAGGGCGTCGGCGCGGCGGAGCTCCTCGACGAGCCCGTCGATCGACCGCCGGCGCAGGGCGGTGTCGGCCGCGGCGGGGTTGATGAGGTAGGAGTCGTGGGCGACGACGATCGCCAGGCCCGCGTCGCTGACGGCGGCGCGGAAGGCGGCGACCTCGGCGGCGTCGAGCGGCGCCGCCTGCCACTGGTTGATGTTCCGCGTGAAGATCTGCAGGCACTCGCAGCCCGTCTCGACCGCGCGGTCCACGGCCCTGGTGAAGCCGCCGGCGATCGACTGGTGGGCGCCGAGCGGGGTGTGCGGCCGGGATCGGGAGGGCATGAAACGACGTGCTCAATGGACGGCGAAGCGGCGGCAGTGTCCCACGCCCCGCGGCCGGAGGGAAGCCGCGGCCAGGGCCGGCCGAGCCGTCGTCGGGGCCGGAGGCGGCCCGGTGTTTTGCCGCATCGGGCCGCCCGCGTAGACTGTTCGACGTTGGCTGGGTGTCCCGACCCGAACGGAGTTCGTCCGTGTCCACGATCGTCTCTGCAGCCCTGGCCGCGGGCATCGCGGTGCTGGCCGGCATCGCCCTGGCGCTGGCCCTGCGGCCGGCGCGTGCCGCGCGAAGGGTTCAGGCGCTGGCGCGGGCGCAGCGAGACTTCCACCGCCAGCGGGAGCCGCTCGAGGCCCGCTTCATCCAGCGGGCGGCCGCACGCGGCAAGCCCCGGGGGCTCCGCTGGGTCGACATCGACTTCGACGACGACGTGGTCTACGCCCTCGACCGCAAGGAGCGCCGGCTCAAGGCGCTGGTGGCGGTGGAGGTGCAGTTCGAGGCCGTCGAGGGGGGCGGCATGGAGGACAACGAGAACGTCGCCAACGCGAAGGCCGGCACGGCCGAGTTCATGCACGACGGCACGCGGTGGATCACCGACGGGAAGGTCTATTTCAACCTCGCCCCGTCGGCGACGGTCAGGTTCCACGCGCCCGACATGGAGGCCGTGGCCGAGGTGCAGGCCGTCGGCAGGGCGTAGCGGGCGTCACCCACCGCCGTCTTGGCAGGGGGCCCGGCAACCGGCGTCGAGTTTGTCGGTTGCGCCGGTCCGCGGCGGGCCGGCGCGGGTCCGGCGTCGATGAATCCCCGGGGGTGCGCGGGGCCATCGGGGGCAGGACACGTGGTTCGCCGTGGGACGTTCCGGCTGGTGATCGCGGCCTGGGCCTGCGCGGTCGCGGGTGTCGCCGCGGCCGCCGAGCCGGTCCGGCGGGCCGCACTGGCCCTGCCGCCTGCGGCCCGCGAGGAACCCCAGGCGGCGGCGCGGCGGCACCTCTCCCAGGCCCGGGAGTACCTCGACGCATCCTCCGCCCTGGCGAAGGAGCGGCACCGGCATGCGGTCGACGGCTTCTACCTGGCCTGCGAGGAGGCCTGGAAGGCAGTCTGGACCGCGCCCGAGGCGGCCGACATCCTCTGCGAAGCGGCCGATCTCTATGCGCACGCGCTGGCGGGCCTGCTGGAGAGCGCGCGTTTCCACGGCCGCACCGCCCCCGGCGGGCTGTGGATCGGCCCCCCGTCCAAGCCGATCTTCGTTCCCTTCCAGCCCCGGGGCCTCCCGGTCGGGACCGAAGGCATCGCCTCGCTCGAGCCGCAGTCGCAGGCCGACGATCAGCGGATCACGCGGCGGTTCGTCCGCTGCGGCTTCGGGCTGCCGGTGGTCGTGCGGGTGAAGACCCCGCGGGGCGACCCTTTCGCTCCGGATCGGCAGTCGCTGGCCGCCACGGCGGTGCTGCGGTTCAGCATGCCCGGCGACGAGAACGTGCTCGAGCGGTTCACCGGCCCGGTGGCTCAGGACCACGCCCCCGCCGTGCTCGACCTGGCGAATCCGGTGGAGATCGCCGCCGTGCGAATCGGGTCGGCACGGCCGCACCTCGCAGCCGACCTCACCGCGCCGCTGCTGGACATGCTCGAGGGCATGCCGCGGTCGGGCATCGAGGGGTTCATCCAGCCCTTCGGCCAGGGCGACACGCGGCCGCGGCTGGAGTTCCTCCAGCCGCACCAGCCGGGCCGAATCCCGGTGGTCTTCATCCACGGCCTGGCCAGCGACGAGGGCACCTGGTTCGACCTCGTCAACGAGCTGCGATCCTGGCCGGAGTTCCACCGCCGCTTCGAGCCCTGGGTCTTCCACTATCCCACGGGGGCCGCCTTCCTCCAGTCGTCGGCCCGACTCCGGCAGGAGCTCGCGCAGGCCATCCGCTCGCTCGATCCCCGGGGGCGGGATCCGGCGCTCCGGCAGATCGTGCTCGTCGGCCACAGCATGGGCGGCCTCCACGCCAAGATGCAGGTGATCGACCCGGGCACGGCCATCTGGGACACGATGGCGGTCGTCCCGTTCGAGCAGATCAGGCTGCGGCCGCAGACGCGGGTCCAGGTGAGGCCCGCCTACTTCTTCGAGCCCGCGCCGTTCGTGACCCGGATCGTCTGCATCGCCACGCCGCACCGCGGTTCGATCCTGGCATCGTTGGGGGTGGGGCGGCTGGCCTCGCTCACCGTCCGCACGCCTCCGGAGGCCCAGGCGGTCCACGACGAGGCGGTGCGCCTCAATCCCGGCGCGTTCCGCCCCGACTTCGAGCGCAAGGTGCCCACGACGATCGATCTCCTCGAGCCGTCGTCGCTGCTGCTGCAGGCGCTGGAGAACCAGCGGCCGGCCTGCTGGGTGACCGTGCACTCGATCGTGGGGGACGGACACCACTCACTGACCGGCGGACGGGACGACTGCGTCGTGGCGGTGGAGAGCGCCCGCACGGCAGGGGCGGTGAGCGAGATCATGGTCCCGGCCACGCACACGAAGGTGCATCACCACCCGCTCGCGGTCGCCGAACTGCGACGGATCCTCGAGCAGCACGGCGCGGAGACGGGGCTGGCGGCCGCCGCGGTCGCCGCGCGGTAGCCCGTGCCGCGCGGCGGCGTAGACGGGTTCCACATGATGCGCAGGCGTCGCGGGGGCCGGGGCTACCCGTGCCGGCTCGCCGGCACGGGCAACCCCTCGCACACTCGATGGTGTGGGCTCTTGGATGCGTGAGGATCGAACATGATCCGTGTTACTGAGCCGCGATCGCGGCGATCTGGCCGTCGGCGATCGATCCCAGGAGCGGGAACACGGCCGTGGCGGTGCCGGCTTCGATCGTGTCGGCGACGAAGTGCACTGAGCCGTCGGCCATGGCGAAGAACGCCCCGCCGCGGTGCTCGCTCCCCGGTGACTCGAAGAAGCCGTTGTTGAGGCCCCCCGGGTTGCCGGCACCCGGATCGGTCGCCGTGGTGAAGAGCGTGGCGACACCGCCGAGGGCCCAGCCGTCCTGGCTCGTGCGGTGGTCGGTCTCGGCCGGCGCCGACCCGCCTTCCCGCGGCCGCAGCCGCTGGAGTTCACCGACGAGGATCGTGTTGGAGAGGCCGTCGCTGATCGCCGCGGCCGGCAGGCCCTCGTTCGGCTGGAACGCACCGCCGGTGGTCCGCGCGGTGGCGGCGTCGCCGCGGTGGGCGAAGCGGTGGTCCTCGGCGACCCCGTTCTCGAACCCGTCGAGCCGGCCGTGGCAGCCGCCGTAGTCGGTGCCGCCGCCGCGCCACGTCGGATCGACGAGGTTCAGCGGGTCGCCGTACCCCAAGCGGATTCCGCCCCGGCGGCTGGGGCAGTAGAGCGTGGGCATGTCGGTCTGGGCCGTCGCGGCGTTGCCGCGAACGTTGGTGTCGCGGTTCCAGAGCGTCTGGATCGAGGCCGCCTCCAGATGCGGCATGATCTCGAGCATCCAGCTCGTGCCGTGCTTCGCGCCGGGGTTGAAGCCGGGCGGCAGGCGGGCCTCGGCCCACGGGTTCCAGCAGCCGCTGCAGGCGACGGTGTCCGTGCCCTCGGAGACGCGGGTCGATGCCGGCAGCCGCCCCTGGGTCGACTCGTACGTCAGCACGGCGGTGGCGAGCTGGCGAAGGTTGTTTCCGCAGTGCGAGCGACGGGCCGACTCGCGGGCCGCCTGGACCGCCGGCAGCAGGAGACCGATGAGAACCGCGATGATGGTGATCACGACGAGCAGTTCCACGAGGCTGAAGCCGGCCCGTCCGGACCGGCCGATCGCAACGGGATGAACCATGGGCAGGGAACGAACCTCGGACCCGTGGGGGTCCTTCGGCCGATCGACTCCGTGGGTAATGCGCCGGAAGCCGGCCGGGGAGGCCGACTCTCGCCGGGGGCGGCGAACCGACGACGTGGTGGGGCGGGATCGAAGGTCGACGAATCCTGTCGATCCATCCTCCGGCATCGGGTGACGCCGGCCTTCGACTGGATGAGACTATGACGAGACCGCGTGAGGATTTCGCGAGGCCGCCGTGAGATTCTCGTGCTTTTTCGCAGTGCCGTGGCGGCCCCGGCGGCGGCCCGCCCAGCCCGCGAGCGCGAGGCCCAGGCCGGCGAGCAGCACCGCGTGCGGCTCGGGGACGGCGGCGTAGACGAGGTACAGCCCGCGATCGTCGCCGCCGTCGAAGCTCGTCGCCCCGCCGCGGGCCACCGTGAAGGCGGCACCGTCGAACCCGGTCGTGATGATCCTGAACCAGGTCGGGTCGAAGGAGGAGATCGCCGCGTTGGCCACGAGGAACCGCCACCGGTAGTCGGCGTTGGGATCGAATCCGGCGGCCGTCCCCGAGAGGTTGATCATGTCGATCGTGAACTGGCCGGCGGGGTCGCCCGACAGGCCGGACAGCGTGAAGCCGTCGGTCACGGTCACGAGATCCCAGCTGCTGCCCGGGCTCCCCGCGGCATTCGTGAGCTCGAACTGGTAGACGCCGCCGGTGCCGAACGTGAGGGTCTCGACGGTCAACGCCCCGACGCTGGCCCCGGGGGCGATCGTCGCCCCGCCGGCGACGACGAGATCGGCCCCCGCAACGGTGCCGTTACCGCCGAGCGTCTGCGAGCCGCCGAGGAAGTACGAGGCGGCGAGGAAGTCCAGCGTCGCCCCGGCGTCGACCTGGATCAGGTCGCTGGCGAGCGTCGCCGAGCTTCCGATCGCGAGCCGGCCGGCCGCCACCTGCGTGTCGCCGACGAAGTCGGTGATGCCGGTGAGCGTGAGCAGGCCGGCACCGGTCTTGCGGAGGCCGCCGGCTCCGGTGACCACGCTTGAGACGGCGAGGCCCGCGGCACCCGTGCCCGCGCCGACGTCGAACGTCTTCATGCCGGCGGCGAGGCTCACCGTGCCGCCGGCGATCGTGGCCGTCTGGCCGGCCGTCGCCGTCGAGCGGATCGTGCCGGAGACCGTGATCGCCTGCGAGGCAGCGATGTTGACGGCGCCTGAGTTCTGGAGGAGCAGCTCCCGGCCGGAGTTGACGGTGAAGCCACGGGCGCCGTTGGCCACGGTGCCGAGCGTACCGCCGACGATCACGTTCCGCTGGAAGTCGGCCGCGCCGCTGAACGTCGAGAAGTTGAGGGCGACGTTGTCGCCGACGGTGAGGTCTCCCGCCACCGTCCATGGGTTGGAGCCTGCCGACAGGGTCGTCGTGCGCGCGGCACCGCTGCTGTCGAACACGACGTTCATGGCGTACGTCCGTCCGCTGACGGAGGGATTCTCGCTGAAATCCCGGAACACGAACGTGCTGCCGGCGGCCCACGTCACGTCCGCGTCGAAGAGCAGGTTGGCCGTGCCGGCGGCTCCGCCCTGCTGGATGACGACGCCCGTCGGGCCGACGGCCACCGAACCGGATGGTGCGGTGTAGGCAACCGTGGCGGTGCTCCGCAGCGTGCCGTCGACGTTGATTCGTCCGCCGGTGGAGCCGAGCTGGCTTGCGGTCGTGGTCACGGTCTGGCCGGCGGCGATGCCGAGCGTTCCCGACGTGATCGCCAGCTGCGTGAGCGTGCCACTCGACCCGAGGACGAGCACGCCGGCTCCGGCCTTCGAGATGCCGCCCGATCCGTAGCCGCCGGAGAGCGTCGCAGTCGCGCCGCTGCCGACCGTCACGGTCCGCAGGGCGTTGCCGAAGCCCACCGGGCCGGAGAGCTCGAGGGCCCCGGAAGCGGCGTTGCCCAGGCCCCCGTTGTCCGTGAAGGTGACGGCGTTGGCCACGGTCCGCGGCGAGCCGTCGGCCGAGAGCGTGCCGCCGGCGAGCGTGATCCCGCCGGTGCCGAGGGGGCTGGAACTGCCGACGGCGATCGCCCCGGCGGAGATGGTCGTGGGACCGGTGAAGGAACCGTTGTTCCCGGATAGCGTCACGGTGCCGGCACCGGACTTCGCCAGGGTGCCGGACCCGACGAGCGTGCCCGAGTAGGTGCCGCTCGTCGCCTGCGCGAACGTCAGCGACGCATCGTTCGTGATGCCGCCCTGGAGGCTCGTCGTCGTGCCGACGAGCGACCCGCCGGCCACGACCGTGCCGCCGGAGTAGGAGTTGGCCCCGGAGAGCGTCACGATCCCGCCCGTGACCCGCAGGCCGCCCGAACCGCCGACGGCGTTGGCGAACGTGCCCGTCGAGAAGCCGTCGAAGGCGAGCGTGGCGCCGCTCGACACGGCCACGGCGGAGCCTGCGGCCAGCGACCCGCCCGCGGCCATCACGAGCGTGCCCGAGGAGACGGTCGTGGGACCCGTGTAGGTGTTGGCTCCGGCGAGCGACAGGCTCCCGGTGCCGACCTTCTCCAGGCCGCCGGCTCCGGAGATGGTTCCGGCGTAGCTGGTCGACGTGTTCGCCGTGCCGACGGTGAGCGTGCCCGAATTCGCGACGACGTTGGCCGCTCCCGCAAGCGATCCGAAGGTCTCGCTGCCCGCCAAGGCAAGGCCGGCACCGGCCGAGCCGTCCACGGCGGGGCCGCCCGCAAGCCGCCCGGCCGAGCCGAGGACGAGCGTGCCGCTGGAAAGCGTGAGGGTGCTTGCGGTCGACCGGCCGTCGAGCCGGGCGTTGCCCGTGGAGACGATCGCGGCCCCGCCGAGCGTGGCCGTGGCGGCGACGGTGCCGCCGGAGAGCGTGGAGGTGGCCGCGGAGAGCGTGCCCGAGCCGGCGAGGATGCCGCCCGACATCGAGAACGTGCCGACGGTGTCGGAGAAGTTCGCGAGGTCGAGGCTGCCGCCGGAGACGGCCAGCGCCGCGGTGTCGCCGAGCAGATTCGCCCCCCCGAGGGCGAGCGAACCCGCCGTCACCGACACGGTTGCCGCGCTCACCGGGCCGGTCAGCGTGGCCGTGCCGGAGCCCTGTTTCGCGAGCCCGCCGGTGCCGCTGACCGTGCCCAGCGAGATCGCATTGGCTCCCTGGAGCGTGAGGCCGTGGCCGGCGGTGGTGACCGTGCCGGAGACGACGAGATCGCCGGCGTTGGCGGCCAGGACGGAGTCGCCGTCGAGTTCGATGCCGTTGGTGACGGTCTGGGTGAACGACGACGCGTTCACGATGCCGACGCCCCCCAGGTGCAGCAGGTTGCCCCCGACGGTGTAGGAGCCGGTCGCCGATCCGGAGAACGTGAGGCCCGTGATGCCGGCCAACTCGTTCGGTCCCGTGCCGCTGACGATGTCGTTCACCGAGACCCCGCCCGGCCCTGCGAACACGATCGCCGGATCGCCCTCGGGGGTGTCGGGATCGGAGTTCCAGTTGCCGCCGAAGCTCCACGAGCCCGAGCCCGCGATCCAGACGTATTCGTCGAGCGGCGTGTGGGTGTAGACGAGGCTCAGGGTCGTGCTGTCGTTGGCCAGGCTGAAGGAGCCGAGCGCGGAATTGTAGGGAGTGAAGCCGCCGGTGGTAATCGTCCACCAGGTGCCCGAGCCGACCGAGATGCCGCCGGCGAACGTGCCGATGGTCCAGGTCCCGCTGGCGTTCGTCTGGAAATTGCCGACGGGGCCGGGCGTCGTCGAGCCGGAGAGCGAGAGCAGGTTGAGCGTGAAGGTGTTGCCGCTGGTGGCGTTGATCGTGAGTGACCCCGAGCTGTCGACAAGGTCCCAAGCCGTGCCCGCCGCTCCGGTGGCGCTGAGCATCTCCCAGTCGTATGCGCCGCCGCCGTCCCAGACCATGTTGCCGGTGGTGAGCACGCCCGGGCTGTTGCCGGGACTGATCGAGCCGCCGCTGCCGATCGAAACGGCGCCCGTCGTGCCCGAGCCGCCGAGGATGCCGGCGGTGTTCACGGCGAGCGTGGCGCTGGCGAGCGATCCGTCGACGTTCAGCCGGCCGCCGCTGACCGTGGTCGTGCCGGTGAACCCGACGGCGCCCGAGAGCGTCAGCGCCCCGCCGCCGACCTTCGTGAGGCCGCCGCTGCCGGTGATGTTGCCGGAGAACGTCCCGGAGTCGCCGGCGCCGCCGACAGTGAGCGTGTGGGCCCCGATGCTCACGGTGCCGCTCCCCCGGAGCGCGGCGATGGCGTCGCTGCCGCCGAGGGCGAACGTCGCACCGGAGCTCACGTCGACCGTGGAGGCGTCGCCGATCACGTTGCCTGCGGCGGTGGCCAGCGTGCCGGCCACGACGGCGGTCGTCCCGGAGTAGGTGTTCACCCCGCCCAGCGTGACCGTGCCGCCCCCCTCCTTCCGCAGGCCGCTGGAGCCGGCGATCACGGAGTTGAGCGTCGCGGCGATTCCGGTCGTGGCCGTGATCACGTTGGCCGCGGCGGCGCCGCCGAGCGTGATCGTGCCGCCCTGGAGCGTGTAGCCGGTCGTGCCGAAGGCGATGCCGTTGGCGGCCGTGACCGCGCCGGCGGTCACGGTGCCGGCCGCTCCGGCGAACGTGGCCTTGTTCGTGGACAGCCAGTTGCCCGAGCCGTCCGCCCAGGTGCCGCTGCCGCCGGCGGCGGCGGACGATGTCCACAAGCCGCCGTTCCAGAGATCGGCGGCAGACGTCGTGACGCCCAGGACGAGGTCGTCGATCCGAAACGTCTGCGAACCCGTGCCACCGTAGCCGTACAGGCGGTATGTGACCGATGTTCCGGAGCTCGTCACGGAAGCCGGGCCGCGGTAGGCCCACGTCGAGGTGTTGGCGATCGTCCCCGGCGTGATCAGGTCGCCGGCGTAGGAGTCGACGCTCGACCGCAGCGTGTAGTTCTGTGGGCCTGTCGACGTCGATCTCGCCCCGAAGCCGATGCTCGACAGCGAGAACGTGTAGCCGGTCGCGGCGGAGAGCGTCACCTGGTAGTAGGCGCTCGAGGCGGTCGAGAGGGCGCCCGCGATGGCGCTGATGCCCGCGTTGTTGCCCCCGGAGGCGGTCGCGGTCGTGCCGTTGAGCTGAAAGGTGTAGACCGACGACGCGGTCGTTGTGGAGTAGGCATTGCTCGGAGTGGTCGTCGTGTTGCCAATCCCGAGTGCGCCGACCGTCAGGTTGGCGACGCCCGTCACCGACGTCACGGTGCCCGACGTCGTCATGTTCCAGTAGAGATCGCCCGCGACGCCGTCCGGCGCCGAGGACGCGATGATCCACGCCGCGACGGCGATTCGAGTCATCGTGCCGAAGGGATGTCGCACGGCTCGGTTCATGGCATCGCCCCTGACGGTGTCCCCGGTGCGGGCCTCGTGCCCGGCACCGGACGACGGATCTCGGACGACGGCGGCGACGTCAGTCGCGGCCTCCAACAGTCGCGGAATCCCGCGCGACACGGTCGCGTCCGATCCGCAGGCCGGACGCGACGGGACGGATGATGGTCCGGGCATGTGAGCCGCATGTGAGTCTCGTCCGAGAATTCGGTGAGCGCTCCGTCCGCCGCCGCCGACCGAAACAAGACGAACGGTGCCGCCAGGGAAAAGCTCCCGCGAAGAGCGTTCCCGGCTGTCCCCAAAACGCCGCTGGAATAGCACATGAAAGGACCGTTTTCCACCGGCCGCAGCCTCGGGCATCGTCCACCGGCGCTGACGGCCGGAACAGCGAATGCCGGGCCATTGCCCAAACGTCATCGTCGTCACGCGGCAATCCCGGCCCAGGCAAGCAAGGGACGTCTGTGGCTGCCCGCCGGGCGGGCAGTGGCAGCCGCCGGTTGCCTCGAAAGCGATCAGCGGCCGGCGGGTCGGGTCGGGTATTCTCGTATTCTCGACGAGAAGGTCCGCCCACATCCGGTCCACTCCGAGGCCTCGCCATGCAGCCCGATTCAAGATCCCCGCGAAGTCGCCGCCGATTTCTCGTCGAGGCCGGGGCGATCGCGGGTTCGTCGCTGGTGCCCTCGGTGTCGCCGGGTGCCGACCTGGGCCGGGCCCGCACGATCTCGATCTTCCACACCACCGATCTCCACGGCCGCATCCTCCCCACGAGCACCTACGAAGGGCTCGACGACGTGGGCGGCTTCGCCCGCTGTGCCAGCTGCATCCGCCAGTGGCGGCGGGAATCGCCGCACTCGCTGACCGTCGACGTCGGCGACGTCGTGCAGGGCACCGCGGTGAGCCTGCATCGCGGCGGCCGGCTCATGATCGAGCTCTTCAATCGGCTCGGCTACGACGCCTGGACTCTCGGCAATCACGACTTCGACTGGGGGCCGGAGAAGACCGAGGGGCTCCTGGAGATCTCCCGGTCCCCGGTGCTCACGGGCAACGTCACCCGCGGCGGGGCGGCCGCCGGATCGTTCGCCGGCGCCTGGGGCAAAGTGAAACCCTGGACCGTCCGCGAGGTGGGGGGCTTCCGGATCGGACTCGTCGGCCTGATCACGCCGGGCCTCGCCTTCTGGCTCTCCCCGGAGACGCTCGGCGGCGTGGCCGCCGTCGATCCCGTGGGGACGCTCCGGCAGTCGCTCGCCGAGCTCAAGGCGGAGAAGTGCGACGCGATCGTGGTGCTCGGCCACATGGGCTGGCGGTTCAACGACGACTACGCCAATCCCGTCCGGCTGATGCTCCGCGACGCCAAGGACGTCGACGTCTACCTCGCCGGCCACTCCCACCAGGACCAGCCGGCTTGGACGCAGAGTGGCGTCGTCTGCTCCCAGGCCAGCTACCACGGCATCCACTGCGGCCGGGTGGACCTCACCTTCGACCTCGACCGGCGGAAGCTCGTCTCCCGGCGGGCGTTCACCATGCTCATGGACGACCGCTTCCCGCTCGACCCGCTGGTCATGGAGCTGGCGAAGCCCGACCTGGATGCCGCCGAGACGCAGCTGGCCCGCGAGGTCGCCACGCTCGAGCGTCCGCTCGGCGGCCGGGGCCGCGACAGCGAGCTGGTGTCGCTGCTCTGCGAGAGCTTCGCCGCGTCCCTGAAGAAGCAGGGCATCCCGGTCGACGGGGTCTTCCACGGCACCTTCGGCTCGGGCGACCTGCAGCCCAAGCGGCTCACCGTCGCCGACTGCTGGAAGATCATTCCCTACGAGAACATGCTCGTGACCGCCGAGGTCACCGGGGGCGACCTGGTGAGGATCCTCGGCGAGGACGCCGCGCTGGAGAACTCCGACCGGACGCTCTGGCCGTTCGAGGTGGCGCGGGACGAGCAGGGGAAGCCGCGGCGCATCCTGCGTGGCGGCGCGGAGCTGCCCAACGACAAGACCTTCACGATCGCGTTCAACAGCTACGACGCGCAGTCCGGGGGGCGGCGGTTCCTGGAGATGCGGGACATCCTCGCGGCCCCGCGGGCCAAGCGGCGGACGACGCCGCTCGACACGCGGACGGCGCTGATCGACGCGTTGCTGGACCGCGGTCGGATCGGCTGACGCGGCGGTTCGGGAGACCGGTCGCCGTGCGACCGGAGTCCCGGTTGCACGGCAACCGGGCTACCGAGAGGCAACCGG
>JBIIUP010000252.1:0-4001 GCA_044339885.1 Pirellulales bacterium
AGGTTCGCCGTCGTGCAGCCGTCGTCGGGGATCACCTCGCGGACCACGGGCTTCCCGGCGGGGTCGTAGACCTTGAAGAGGATCTCCCGCGGACCGTTGGCCTGGAGGTTCAGGTCGCGGACATCGAGCCCCACGGTGAACTCGCGGCCGTCGGGCACGTGCACGTAGACCGTGAGCCCCTCGTGGAGCCGGTGGAACCGCTCCCCGGTCGCCGTCGCCACCGCCACGTTCTCCAGCCGTGGATCCTCGACCGTCGGCGGCGAGGCTGCGTCGTGGAGGATCGCGGGCCCGTCGTGGGGCTTCGTGAAGGCGAACGTGTCACCGCGGAAGACGAGCCCCCGGTGGATGCCCTCGATCACCACCGCCGCCCGGCCGGCCGACTCCGGGCGGCTGTTGCTCTTCGCCAGCCGCGGGCCGAGGTTGTCGCGGTACACGTTCCCCTCGAACACGTTGCCGTCGGCCCCGTCGGCCGGCTGGTCGGAGTCGCGGCGAAAGAGCACGCCCGTCTCGGCGTTGCCCGCCACCTCGTTGCCGCGGAACAGGTTCCCGGCGTCGGCCATGCCGATCGAGATGCCGCAGCCGGCGTTGTCGAGGATCCGGTTGTTCTCGAACCGCGTGCCCTGGACGCCCACGCAGACGAACAGCCCCACGTAGCCGTTGCGGCGGACGACGGTATCGCGGACGACGCAGTCGCGGGAGTCGCTTCCCGGATGCAGTCCCACGTTGCCGTTCTCCTCGATCATGCAGTCGGCCACCTCGATGCCGCGGCACCGTTGGAAGGAGATGCCGTCGCCGTCGTACCGCCGGACGGTGCACCGCCGCACCGCCACGTCGGCGCTGTCGAAGAGATAGATGCCGCCGCCGCGGCAGCCGCCGAGGTGCTGCGAGCCGGGCTGGCCGAGCGTGCCCTCGACCGTGACGCCCTCGATGGCGGCCTGCTTCACGCCCCAGCCGCCGACGCCGGCGTGGGCCCGCCGCACGGAGCCGCCCCGCTCGGGCAAGTAGTCGCTCTCCGCCGGCCGCGAGAGCACGAGGGTATTCGTCCCGGTGCGGGCGACGATCGTGGCGGTCGTCACCTCGAACCCGTGGCCGGCCGAATCCTCGAGCGCCACGTCGTCTCCGGGCTCAAGCCCCGACGGGTCCTCGACGCGGATCTCGGTGTCGCCCTTGGCGACGGGCGCGGCGAGGAACCGTCGCACCCCCGGCTCGATGGCGAGCACGGTCTCACCGGGCGTGCCCACGAGCCGCACGCCGTCGGCGAGGCGGATCGCGGCCCGCAGCGGCACGCGGCCGGGCCCGATCTCCACGGTGCCGCCGCCGGCCTTGCTCGCCGCCTCGATGGCCGCCTGGATCGCCGGAGCCGCTGCGGGGCCCGCCGCGATCCGCACGGCGGACCCCGGTGCGGCCGACGCCGCGGCGGGTGGCGCCGCGATCACGACGGCGACGATGACTGCGAGCACGGTCGGCATGGACACCATTCCTGGGGTTGGCGGAGGCTTGGTCACTGCGGCGGTGGCGCCGTCAGCATCCAGGCGGTCGAGAACCTTACGAACGCGATCTGCTGGAACGTGTCCTTCACGCAGCCCACGAGCAGGTTCCCGAAGCCGTCGTGGGAGCGGATCATCGCGGTGTAGGCGCTCGGCCCGCGCCAGAGCGTGGCCGCGGACGGCCCAGCCGCCGCGGCGCCGCAGACGAGCGTCGCGAGGGCGAGAGAGATCGACGACCAATGCGGTGCGATCTCGGAGCACGGCATTGAACGGTTCTCTCGTGCCGGTGATTTCAGGGCCGGGCGATGATCCCTACGCCGCGGGCGGAGGCCCACAGTCGCCGACACCGTCCCTGAGTGTATACACTCTCGTTGGCAAAGAGTATTGCCGGACGCCAGCGCGAGTGCGTTTCGGCGGTGGCTTCGGGTGGGAGGAGGTCATGATGACATGCAGAGCTATGACCCGGCGCGGCGCCGGATGGAGTCTGGCAGCACTCGTGACTGCGCTCGCGGTCGGCTGCAACAGGACGGACGGCAGGATTCCCGTCACGGGCAGTGTAACGCTCGACGGAGCGCCGGCGACCGGCATATTCGTGCGGTTCTACGCGGCGCTCGAGACGAAGGGAAATGGCGGCTACGCCTACACCGACGCCGCCGGACGGTTCACCGCCACGACGCTGCAGGCCCGTCCCGGCCTCTATCCCGGCGAGTATGCGGTCACGCTCGGGCCGCCCGAGGAAGGTCCGGGCCAGGAAGAACCGGCCGCCACTCCCGTGAGGATTCCCGGCGGCTACTCCAATCCCGAGACCACACCGCTGAAGGTCACGGTCACCGCACCGCGGGCCGACCTCACCATCGAGGCGACCAACGGGAAGAAGTGATGGTTGCGGCCGCGACTGGCGGTCCCACAAGCCACCGCTACTCGAGCCTTTCTATGGGAAGGTCACCATCCGCGATCAAGGACAGGTCGCCGAGGACCGTGCCGTTCGTATTTTCGCTCACGAATCGCACGGAGCCGTCGCCGAAGGTGAAGTGGCAACCCCCAGGGTGTTCGCTGCCGGGAGCCAAAGCCGAGTTCAGCCTGCCCGGCCGAAACGGCACGGCCCAGAAATTCAGTTGGTTCATGTACTGAATGCCTGCGGCCCCGTTGCCCATGAATGCCCACTGGTGCCCTAGAGGATTGTTGTTGGAAGTCGTCTCGCCGAGCATGAGCACGTTCGACAGGCCGTCAAGCACCATGGCTGATCGCGCAAAGCTTTCCTCGCCAAAAAGCATGCGTTCCCTGAGAGGCGATTTTCGCCAGCCGTCGCACCACCGGGTTCGGTTCGTCACGAACATGTAGTTCGTGGAACGCCCCTTGCCCTGGTAATTGACGAACCGCGTGGGATCGGTCTCGCCGGCCGGCAAGCCCGCGGGATTGCTATTGGCCGCGGTAGCGGTCGGACACTCAGTGACCGCGAGGCGGACGAGGTTGAAAGCTTCGTTCGCCGAGGTGGGCCCGCAAAGATTACGGGCCGGTAGGCCGACGCTGGGAAGACTGTTGTTGTAGACCGTATACCGGTAATCGCCAAAAGCGGCGTTCATGTTGGCCCGGTCGTAGAGCGAAACCTGCTCGAGGTGCGGCAGCAGAAACACCATGCCGCTCATGTTCGTGATGCACCACTGCCGCGTCGATGCCGGAGCGCTGTAGGTGGTGGTCGACCATGACGCCGTTCCATTGACCACTGATTCCCCCGTGTCGCACACGCCGCTCTCCATCACCAACGGCGGAAACGTGCCGTTGGCCGACTCGTAGGCCAGCACCGCCCCGGCGATCTGCCGGAGTTTCGTCGCGCAACTCGTCCGCCGGCTGCTCTCCCGCGCCCGCTGCACCGCCGGCAGGAGAAGTCCGACGAGCAGGCCGAGGATCGCGATCACTGCCAGGAGCTCGACGAGCGTGAACCCAGGCGCTTCTCGGCGACCAGCGGCACGCGGCCACGGCGCGACGCTACCCGCCGGCCCGTCGGCCGGCCGGCCGCACTGGCTCCGCTGGGGCGCCCACGTCCTTCCCATGACCAGCCCTCCCAATCACTGGTCCCGCCACAAAACGACCGGCTTGAGTGTATACACTTGCCGCCGAGCCGTGCCAGCCCCGTCGGGTTTTCCCAGGCTCGCCGTGACGTCAACCGGATGGCGAGGCGAAGCTCCCGGCGGCCGGTATCCCCCGCTCGGGCCGAGGCTCACACGGCCGGCGGGAATTCGGAGGCCTGGTGCCCTGCCGCCGTCTTCGGAAGCTTCCCGAACCAGACGAGCGACCACGCTCGCGGTGGCGGCACCCGCTCGCTCTCCGGCCGTAGCCACCGGAGAGCCGCTCACGCCTCCTGGGCGACCGCCCGGCGACGCCTCAGCCAGGAGGCCGCGGCGATCGCCCCGATGCCCGCCAGCGCCAGCGTGCCCGGCTCCGGCACCGACACGTAGACGACGTAGAGCTCGTTGCTCGTCGTCGAGCCGCCCAGGCCACCGAGACCGCCTTGGG
>JBIIUP010000062.1:0-14336 GCA_044339885.1 Pirellulales bacterium
CGGTGACGCTGCGTGCCCCGGTTCTGGCCGAGCACACGACAGACCCTTCTTTCCGAGACCTTTTCCTGCCCCAAGGTCCGCCGGACGGATTCCACCGTCCGACGGCGACGCTCGGGGCAAGTCAGTTGACCTTCGGCACGCAAGCGTGTGGGCGGGCGGCCTCCTTGAGGATCAGCATGTCCAACGCCTGGTCCGCCACCAACTTCTTCAGCCTCGAGTTCTCCTTCTGGAGCTCCTGAAGTTGCTTGGCCATCTTCGGATCCATCCCGCCGAACTTCGTCCGCCAGCGGTAGTACGTCTGCTGGCTGATACCCAGCCGTCGGCAGACATCGGGCACGGTCGCGCCCTTCCCAAGGTCCACATCAGCCTGCCGAAGCAGGCCCACGATCTGCTCTGTACTGCGTCGCTTCTTCATCAGAGAACCCTTTCCAGCCCCACCAGGGGCACGAGGATTCTCTCACAAGACCTGGGTCAGGATTTGGGGAGGGGGTCAGATCCACACCAGGCCCTCGTTGTGCTTGTTGTGAAGGGCGGCGCCGGCATCGTGATCGATGTCGGTGTCGGCCGTGAAGAAGTGGAGCTTTCGTTCGGGGTCGTAGCCGATGCTCTTGATGCACAGCCGGGACAGCTTCGGTCCGTACCAATTTTTGGCATGGGCGTTGAGAAACATCCCGGGCCGCAGGCCGCGAATGGTCCGCACGTAGAACCTGGCGTCCTTTCCGGCCTTGACCGCGTCGACCGTGACATCGGAGTAGCTCATCGGCCCGTGGACCAGATGGCTGGAGAGGTTGATCGCGCAGTCCGTGGTCCAGTGTGGCAGGCTCTCCTGCAGGGGCATCCGCATGGCCCGTTCGAGCCGCAGTCCTTCGACCTGCGGAAGTTGGACGATCGGCCCGGTAGGGTCCAGGATCACGACCGTAATGGCCGGGCCGGATTTCTTCCACGACGTGGTCTGCGCCGGGGGGGCTGGCGTTCGCGGACTGATCTGGGTGGCGTTCTCCTCGGAATGGAGCCGCGCCGCCTCGGGCGGCACGAGCAGGATGCCCCCCTTGGCGGCCATCTCGCCCTTGGCCTTGGTGTAGGCCGCCTTCACGTCGGCGGCCGTGCGGAGCGGGCCGAACTCGGCCAGATGCCGCACCGAAGCCGGCGGTGACGCGGCGGGATCGCCGCCCCGGGTGAGTGGCTGGGGATCGGCGAACACGACGGTGCCTGCCACCATCATGCCGGCCACCACGATCATCGACGCCTGCCTGCGGCCCTGAACCGGGAGCTTCATCATCGGTTGACTCCTCGTCGCACGGAGGGGAACGGAACGGCGTCGCTCCGCCACCCTATCAAGCCTTCCTCCGACCCACGAGCGCCGGACCCGCGCCATCGAGCCACGGATCCCTCAAACGGATTCGTCAGGGCACGGGCTCCCAGCCCGGACGGTACTCGCGGCTCCACAGCGCATCAGCCTCCGGGACGTTCCGCGGCCGGCCGGTCGCCGGATCGCACTCCAGCACTCGCCCGGTGCGGTAGGCGATGTTGCCGAGGTGGCACAACAGCGTGCTCTTGTGGCCTTCGGCGACGTCGGCGTTCGGCAGGCCCCCGTCGCGGATGCAGGCGGCGAAGTTCGCCATGTGCGGAGCGGCCGGCTCCGGCGGCCGGTCGCCGGCGGGCTCCACGCCGGGCACCGGCTTGTTCCGTTCGTCGAAGAGCGTGAACCCGCCCCGGGAATCGATCAGGAGCGTGCCCGTCTCGCCGAGGAACTCGGCACCGGTCGTGTGCCCGTCGCGGCCCCGGGACGACCAGCTCAGGCCCTCCCAGAGAATCGTGCTGCCGCCGAAATCGAAGATCGCGTCGAGCGTGTCGGGAGTCTCCTGATCGTCGTCGAAACGCAAGCGGCCGCCGACCGCAGTGACCCGCACCGGATGGTCGACACCGAGCCCCCAGCGGCAGATGTCGAGGAAATGAGGGCCGTTGTTGGCCAGCTCACCGCCCCCCCAGTGCCAGCGCCAGTGCCACTGGTAGGGGACGATGTTGTCGAGGAACTCCCGCTCGGGTGCCGGCCCCTGCCAGAGCTCCCAGTCGAACCCCGCCGGCACCGCCACCCGCTTGCCCCGCCCGATCGGCCCGCGGCGGTTGGTGTACCAGCAGCGGGCGTGACGCACCTTGCCGATCCGGCCCCCGCGCACGAGTTCGATCGCCTCCCGCGTGCCGGCGATGCTCCGCCTTTGCGTGCCGATCTGCACGACGACGCCGTGCTTCCGCCGCGCCTCGATCATCAACTCGCCCTCGTGCGGCGTGTGGCTCGTGGGCTTCTCGCAGTAGACGTGCTTGCCGTGGGCGGCCGCAAGAATCGTGGCCGGGGCGTGCCAGTGATTCGGGGCCGCGATGACGACCGCGTCGATCGCCGGGTCGGCGACGGTGCGGCGGATGTCGCGGGCGATCTCCGGCGACCGGCGGCCGAGATCGACGAGCTTCCTGGCTGCGCGGCCGGCCACCTGCTCGTCGACGTCGACGAGCGTCGCGATCTCGAGCCCGGGCACCTTGACGATGTCGTCGATGAGCTGGCTGCCGCGGCTGTTGACGCCCATGAGCGCGACGACGATCGTGTCGGCGGCGGCACGCGCGCTCCCCGGAACCGCGGCCGCGGCCACGCCGCCGGCGGCGATCTCCAGGAACCGCCGGCGGCCCAGGTGCGAGGATGCCTTCATGAGAGTGCTCCGTGACCGGTCTGCGATGCCGCGGTGCGGCCCGCGACTCATCGTACCCTCAGTACCCGCTCCCGCGGCACCACGGCTGCCGGGACGGTGGTGGCGAGCCGCCGGCACCCGGACCCCTGCCCCGGTGTCCGTCACGGTCCGGACGGCGACGACAGGCGATTGACTCACCGCATCGCGGGGCTCGGAAAGCTCGGCGCGCCTTGTGCGGTGCGACCCGGGGCCTCATGATTCCGGATCGTGCCGGCTCCCAGGGTCGGGACCACGACCGCTTGTTCGCAGCCACGGCGGCCCGATTCATCCGCGGCCGAGTCCAGGGGCAGGGATCTCCGATGGTGGATGGGCCGGGATTTCCTCTCGATGCCGGCGCCGGCTGGCTCGCCGCATTCGCCGTCGTGATCGCGCTGAGCCTCTGCTCGCGGATCAACGTGGGAATCGCGGCCATCGTGGCCGCCTGGGGAGTGGGCACCGGCCTCGCCGGCATGCGGGCCGACGAGGTGTGCCAGGCATTTCCCTCCCGCCTCTTTCTCGCGCTGTTCGGCGTGACCCTGCTCTTCGGCGCCGCCCAGCGGAACGGCACGTTGGCGGCGATGACCGAGCGGATCGTGGCGAGCTGTCGCGGCGTGCCCGCGGTGATGCCGATCGCGTTCTTCCTGCTGGCGGCGGGCCTGTCGGCCGCCGGCCCGGGCGCCATTGCGGCGACCGCGCTGGTGGCACCCATGGCCATGGCCACCGCCGGGGCGGCCGGTGTCCCACCGGCGCTCATGGCGCTCCTGGTCGCCAACGGAGCCAATGCCGGATCCCTGTCGCCGTTGAGTGCCGTCGGGGTGATCGTGGGCACGCAGTTCGCGAAGGCCGGCCTGCCGGTGAGTGGCCTGCAGATCTTTCTGCCGAACTTCGCCGCCCACGCCCTGGTCGCCGCGGCCGCCTATGTTCTCTTCGGAGGGGGCACGCTCTCCTGGCGGGCGCCGACCGTCCCCCCGGCCGCCACGACCCCGCTCGCCGGCCGGCACGTCTTCACCCTGGCAGTCCTCGCCGTGTGGATCGCCGCCGTTCTCGGCGGCGCGAACCTCGGGCTGGCGGCCTGCACCGCCGCCGCCGCCATCGTGCTGGCGGGAGCGGCCGAGGACAAGGAAACGATCATGTCGGTGCCCTGGGCCGTGATCGTCATGGTGTGCGGCGTGAGCCTCCTCGTCGAGATCGGCGAGCGCACCCGGGGGATCGACCTGTTCACGCGGCTGCTCGCCGCGATCGCCACGCCGGCGACGGTCAACGCCGTCATGGCGTTCGTGACGGGGCTCATCTCGACCTACAGCTCGACCTCGGGCGTGGTGTATCCGGCATTCCTCCCGACCGTGCCGGGGCTGGTCGAGCGGCTCGGCGGCGGCAATCCGCTGGAGATCGCCCTCTCCATCAACGTCGGCGCGGCGCTCGTCGACGTCTCCCCGCTCTCGACGCTCGGCGCCCTGTGCCTGGCGGCGGCGCCGCCCGGCACCGACCATCGCATCCTCTTTCGCATCCTGTTACTGTGGGGATTCTCCATGACGTTGGTCGGGGCGATCCTCTGCTGGGCTTGCATCGGGTGGTTCGCCTGAGCGTCACGGCACGAAGCACCCCGTGCCACTCCCCTTCGAAACTCACTCCTCCAGATGATCCCCATGAGCGACACCTTCCTCCGCGCGGCCGGCGAGCCCCTGTCGGTCGGCATCGTGGCCCGCGCCGCGGATCACGGATGCCGCACAGCCCTCGTCGATGACGAGGGGGCCGTCGGCTACGACGCGCTGGTCGAACTCGCCTGCCGCGGTGCGGCACGGCTTCTCGACGGTCGCGCCGACCTCGAGGAGGCGCGGGTCGCCCTGCTCTCCCCGCCGGGCCGCGACTACGTCGTCGCGCAGTGGGCGACCTGGTTGGCCGGCGGCGTCGCCGTGCCGCTGTGCCTGACGCACCCTCCGGCCGAGATGGACTACATGCTCGCCGATTGCGGAGCCAGCGTGCTCGTGGTCCACCCCGACTACCTCGATGCGGCCCGGCGTCTGGCGGCCGGACGGCTGGCGAGTGGGCAGCCGCTGCGGATCGTCGCCACCGCCGACCTGGCGACGGCACCGCCGGCTTCGCTGCCGCGGCTTTCTGTCTCCCGACGGGCGCTGATCGTGTACACCAGCGGAACGACCGGCAAACCCAAGGGCGCGGTCACCACCCACGCCGGCCTGTGCTCCCAGATCGAGTGCCTCGTCGAGGCCTGGGAGTGGACCGCCGACGATCGCATCCTGCACGTCCTGCCGCTGCATCATGTCCACGGCATCGTCAACGTGCTGTGCTGTGCGCTGTGGTCGGGCGCGGTGTGCGAGATGCTCGCCCGCTTCGACGCCGAGGAGGTCTGGAGGCGGTTCGAATCGGGACGGATCACCCTCTTCATGGCTGTGCCGGTGATCTACCATCGCCTCCTCGCCGCCTGGGAGGCCGCCCCCCCCGACCGTCGTGCCGCCCTCCGCGCGGCCTGCGGTCACCTGCGGCTGATGGTGTGCGGCTCGGCGGCCCTGCCGGTGCCGCTGCTCGAGGCCTGGCGAACCGCGACCGGCCACGTGCTCCTGGAGCGCTACGGCATGACCGAGATCGGGATGGCCCTGTCCAACCCGCTCCATGGACAGCGCCGGCCGGGCACCGTCGGCCGGCCCCTGCCCGGGGTCGAGGTGCGGTTGGTCGACGACGCCGGGCGGCCGGCAGCGGCCGGAGAGCCTGGGGAAATCGAGGTCCGCGGGGGCAACGTCTTTCTCGAGTACTGGGGGCGACCGTCCGAGACGGCGGCGGCCTTCCGGGATGGCTGGTTCCGCACCGGCGACATCGCCTCGTGCCGCGACGGCGTCTACTCGATCCTGGGCCGCAGCAACATCGACATCATCAAGACCGGCGCCTACAAGGTGTCGGCGCTCGAGATCGAGCAGGAGCTGCTGGGCCGCACGGATGTCGAGGAGTGCGCCGTGGTGGGCGTGCCCGACGAGGAATGGGGCGAGCGGGTCTGCGCCGCCGTGAAGTGGCGGACCGGCACCGGCATGACTCTCGACGAGCTCCGCGACTGGTGCAAGGAGCGGCTGGCGGTCTACAAGGTGCCCAGCCGGCTGGTGTCGGTGCCGTCCCTGCCCCGCAACGCCATGGGCAAGGTGACCAAGAAGGAGGTCGCGGCGCTCTTCCACGAACCCCCGCCCGCCGCCCGCGGATAGATCACGCTCCAGCCATGTCGCGTCTCCTGCTGTTGATCTGCCTTTTGACCGCTGCCGTGGTGGCCCGCGCCGAAGTGACCCGTTGGGAGGTGCACTCGCGGCAGCCGTACGCCGACGGCCAGCCCCGCGGCGCCGCGGGGCCCTACGAGGAGTGGCGGGGCCGGGTCCATTTCGCCGTCGATCCGGCCCACCCGGCGAACGCGGGAATCGTCGATCTGCCGCTCGCGGCCCGCGACGCCCGGGGCCGCGTCGAGTTCTCCGCGGACTTTCGCCTGCTGGTGCCGACCGACCGGGGCAAGGCATCCCCGGGCCCCGCACGCAGGGACAGCTGCCCGAGACCCCCGCAGACTATCGGCCGTTCATGCGGGCGCTGGTCGCCGCGCTGGACGCCTGGGTCGTGGACGGCACGGAACCGCCGCCGAGCGTGCATCCGACGCTGGCCGACGGCACGCTGACCGGCTGGAGCCCGGCGGAGACCGGCTGGCCCGCGCTCCCCGGGGTCGTGCCCGCCACCGTGATCCAGCGACCCCCGTTCGTCGATCGCGGCCCCGCCTGGGAATCCGACCGCGTCGCCACGCTGGAGCCGCCGGTCGTGAAGGGGCACTACGCCGTGAGGGTGCCGGCCGTCGATGCCGACGGCAACGAGCGGGGCACGCTCGACCTGCCCGCCGTCGCGGTATTGTGGAGGAATCGCTGGCTTGCGGAGTCCTGCTCGAGGACTCCCTCCTGGGCGCCCCAGACGACGTTGCGGCGGACGATGCTCCAGCCCGAGCGGTCGCGCCCCTCTCGGCCGGCCGCACGTCCCCACCGTACCAGCCGTCGCCGATGTCGATGCCGGTCCGGTTGACCTGCCGGACCGTGTTGTCCTCGATGAGCCAGTGGTGGCCGCTGGCGTACGAGGCGCTCGTCGTGGCCTTCGAGCCGAGGGCGGGCGGTCAGGCGGGGCCGGCGACGTAGATCGCGATCGCGGCCGTCATGAGGGCCGCGGCTGCGAGCCGGCGGGCGAGGGTCGCGCGGTCCACCCGCTCCTCGAGGTCGTGCCAGCCGGCATGGGCGAGCACGGGACCGATCGCGACCGCCATCAGCCCGCGGGTGGACTGGAGCACGTTGCCGAAGACGGCGCCCACCGTGCCGAAGCAGCAGTAGAGCGCGACCATTCCGCCGAGCCAGGCGGCGGCATACTGCCCGGCGGCGGACCAGTCACGGGATTCGCGGGGTCCGGCCCACGGCAGGCCGCAGGCCGCAGCCGCGCCGCAGAAGGCGTAGGTGAGCGCCATCGCCAGGCCGCCCGCACGGAGCCGGCCGAGACCAGGCGAGCCGTCGCCCTGCAGGCCGTCGATCAGGCCCACGATGCACAGGTCCGACACGGCGAACAGCAGGCAGCCGACGAGCACGATGCCGAGGCCGCCGGAGAGGCCGGCCGCCGGCCCCCCGTCGGTGGCCGGTCGCAGGAGCGTCGCCGCGACGACCGACAGCGCGACGGCGCACCACTGCCGGGCGTCGAGCGGCACGCCGGGCAGGAACGAGACGATCACGGCGAGCATCACGATCTTGAGGCCCAAGAGCGGCGCGAGTCGCGACGCCGGCATCCGCCGCAGCGCCGCGAACACGACCGCCTGGCCGCCGAGGTAGCTGGCCGCCGAGCCCACGAGCGGCGGCAGCCACCGCGCCGGCGGTGGCAGGTGGGCCGGCCAGAGCCAGGCGATGAGCGGCAGGCAGGCGATGCCCATCACGACGTGGGCGAGCAGCAGCAGCCGCAGGCTCGCCCCGGCGGTGCGGCCGTGGTGCCGCGACACGAGATACGAGACGGCGCTCGCCGCGGCGGCCACCAGACCGGCGGCCACGCCGAGGCCGAGCGATCCGGACGGTGCGAGGGCATCCATGCGCAGGAATCGTAGCCCGACGCGGCCGGGCCATCCAGCGTCCGGCCGACATGGCGGCCCCGGCCCTTCTGCGTTCCACGCCACCGGGTCAGGGGCGGAGCCGCAGGATCAGCCGGCCGGGTGTGGTGGCGGTGACGAGCAAGCCGCCGCCTGGCGCCTCGGACAGGGAGACCGTCTCGTCGCGGCGGACCACCTCCACCGCGGACATCGGCATGTCGAACCGCTCGGTTCCGGGCTCCGTGAACTCGACGTGCAGGCGGGTCTGCCCTTCCGCGGAGGTCCGATACACAAACGCCCGGCGGGCCGCCGGATTGGCGAACAGCGCGTAGCCGCCATGCCAGGAAAAGGCGTCGCCCGGCCGGAACGCCGTCGGCGTGCGGATCTGGTTGAAGTACAGCTTGCGCGGCTTGATGATCCGGGAACAGGTCGGCGGAACCAGCCCGCGAGCCGGGAGGTCCGATTCCAGGTCGAGCCAGAAGGCGAGGCACAGCGACTTGTCACGCTGGTGGAGAATCGCCCGGTCCACGTCGCCGAACCGCGCGAGCGGACCGGACTCGGAGGCGTCGGCATAGGCTGCCACCGGCTGCTCGCCATCGGCGTAGTAAATGGCGTCCATGCCGACGTGACCAGGCAGCCCGCTGAAGGCCAGCAACTGGAGGCCGTAATAGCTGCCGATCGTCACCGGCGCGAGGACCTCCGTCCGGGCGCGGACCGACATCTGACTACCGGCGACCTCGACGTCGTAGGTCTCCCGAAGCAGGTCCTCGCCCCCGCCCGTGGCATAGTCGATCGTCTCGGGGTTCAGCAGCACCTGCTCGAACCGCAGCCGCAGCTCGTCGCAGGCCAGCGGGCCGGAGCCTTCCCGGAGCTCGGCGCCGTCCGCACGGGCCTCGAGCCGCGCCCGCGTCGGGTCGGTGGTCAGCCGCTCGAGCCGCACGGCCTGTCCAGGCGCCACGCCCGCGAGCGAACCGTCCGTCCCGGGATCGAACCGCAGCACGTTGCCGTGCCGGCCCAGATACTTCAGTCGCAAGAGGGTCTTCCGTGCCGCCACCGTTTCACGAACTTCCAACACCCCGCCGGCCGGTTCGGGAAACCGGCCGGCGTCGTCCACGGTCAGGGTGGCCCCGGCCTCGTCCTTCACCACGATCGTCGCCACCAGCGGCGTGCGGGTCGTCAGGTGCGCGCCGCCGGTCCAGGCGGAGGTCCGGTCCGCCAGCCTCACGCTGTACGGCCCGAAATTGTCGCTGACGGAATTGAAGCAGGGTCGGGCGGCGTCCGTGTCGAGCATGTCCTCCTGGAGCGAGCCGGCGGTCGCGCGGAGATGGATCTGCGTCAGCTGCCAGGTGCGGTTGAATGGCTGTTGGGCGAAGGTGAAGATCACCGTCCGCGCGGGATCGCCCTGCAGCCGCGATCCGACCCGCAGCACGCCGTCCCGAAACAGGACGGCAGTGGCGGGCCCCGTTCCGGCCGCCGTCTCGATGCCCTCGGTCTCGTGCCCGCCTTCCGCCGGCGCGGCGGCGCCGGGCGTGGCCGGCACGATGGTCACCGCCAAAGCCATGCCCAACCAGCCGATCGAGAGCCGGGTTTTCATGCGGTTTTCGGGCACTCGAGTGGGCCGTGAAAGCGGGATGCTCTTCCGGCGCTGCGTCCGACGCGGATCGGTGACGAGGGATGCGTCCTGCATGCTTTTTTTGGGGCACGAGTGGTCGTGGCACCGCCGCCAGACGGTCAGGTGGCGGTTCGCATGCCGCGGAGCACGAGGTCGTGGAAGCTCACCACGCCGATGACGGTGCGATTCTCGACGACCGGCGCCCGCATGACTCCGAACCGCTCGAGCAGCCGGGCGCAGTAGCGGATGTCCATCTCCGGGTCGACGCCCAGCACGGGCTTGCTCATGATCTCGTAGAGGTTGACCCGATCCGGCGAGCGGTCGGCCGCCAGCACCTTCTTGGCGATGTCGGAGAGGAGCACGATGCCGTACTCGTCCCCGGCGTGGCGCTTGTCGACGATCAGGGCCCGGGTCTCCTCGTGCCGCATCCCGTCGAGGGCCTCCCGGACGGTCAGCTTGCCGTCGACCAGGTCGAATTCCCGCTTCATCACGTCGCGGACGCGGACCGGCTGCCGGTCGCTCATAAGAGTTTCTCCACCTCGGGGGCGATCGAGGCTGCCTGGTGGGCCACGCCCACGGCGTCCTCGACGTCGATCATGAACGCGATGCCCGTCCCGGGCGACGAGTCGAATCGGCCGGTCCGCTCGATCGTCTCGAGAATCGACCGCGAGAGATGCTCCTCCACGAGGAAGAGCAGCACGTCCCGCTGGCTCTCGAGCGACAGGCCGAAAAACGTCTTGGCGGGCTTGAGCCCCTCGCCGCGGGCGTTGGGCACGATCGTGGCGCCGGTGGCGCCCGCCGCGCGGGCCGCCTGCATGACGTCGCAGGTCTTGTCGTCCTCGACGAAGGCGATGATGAGCTTGAAGTGCATGTCGATCATCCCTCCCGTGACGCGGCCCGCGGCCGGCGTGGCGACCACCATTCGGACAGCTGGGCATAGCCCATGACGGTGAGCATAGGACACAGCGCGGCCGACGCAATCAGCCCGAAGCCGTCCACCAGCGGCGACCTCCCCGGCAGCTGTTCGGCGAGCCCCAGCCCGAGCGCCGCCACCATCGGCACGGTGACGGTCGACGTGGTCACGCCGCCGGAGTCATACGCCAGCGGCACGATCGCCCGCGGCGCCAGGAAAGTCTGGATCACGACCAGCACGTAGCCGACGATCATGAACAGGGGCAGCGAAATGCCGGCACAGATCCGGACGACACCCAGGGCGACACCCGTGCCGGCGCCCAACGCCACGGCGATCCGCAGTCCCAGCGGGTTGATGCCGCCGCCCGACACCTGCCCGGCCTTGACCGCCACCGAGATCAGCGCGGGCTCAGCGATCGTGGTGGCGAAGCCGAGGCAGAATGCGAACAGGTAGGTGGTCCGGTAGGACGTCCAGTCGAGGTCGGCTGCCGCCGGGTTCCGCGCGAGAAACGCCGGATCGGAGAGTTGGCGGGCCATGGCCCTGCCGAGCGGGAAGAGCCCGATCTCCAGGCCCACGAGGAAGACCGCCAGCCCCACGACGACGGCGGCGAGGCCGAGGAAGAGCCGTGCCGGATCGGCAAACCGCCGCCGAAGGACGACCAGTTGGAAGAACGCGATGACGAGCACGATCGGGACGACGTCGCGGATCGTGGTGCCCAGCGAGCCCGACAGGCGAACGGCGAGGTCGGCGAGGATCTCGGTCATCGGCGGGCTGCTCCACTCACTCGATCGGCGCGGCGACGGGCCAGGCCGCGCCGAACACGAGCACGAACACGATCGGCGTCAGCGACGCCAGGGCGATCAGGCCGAACCCGTCCACCAGCGGATTGCGGCCGCGGATGCTGCCGGCCAGGCCGACGCCCAGAGCGGTCGTCAGCGGCACGGTGATCGTGGAGGTCGTGACGCCGCCGGAGTCGTAGGCCACGCCCACGATCTCGGGCGGCGCCAGCGGTGTCAGCGCCATCACGAGAAGATAGCCGCCGATGATCAGCCACTGCAGCGGCCAGCCGAGCAGGATCCGCAGCACGCCGATCACGAGCGCCACGCCCACCGCCGCGGCCACCGTGAGCCGCAGGCCCGTCCGCCAGGCCTCGCCACCGCCGGTGAGTGCCGCGGCCTCGGTGGCGATGGCGATCAGGGCGGGCTCGGCCACGGTCGTGCCGAACCCCAGGGCGAAGGCGAAGGCCGCGAGCCACGGCAGGCTCCCCCGGCGGGCGAAGGCGTGGGCGAGTTGCTCGCCGATCGGGAACAGGCCCACCTCCAGGCCGAACACGAAGAGCGTCAGCCCCAGCACCACCAGCCCCAGCCCGACCGCCACCGAGACCACGTTCTCCAGCGGCTGCCGGAAGACGAAGAGCTGGAAGACGGCGATCACGACGATGATCGGCAGGAGATCACGCAGGCTGCCCAGTACCGCGCGGCCGCAGCCGACGAGTGCGCCGCGGAGCACACGCAGGGTTTCCGGCGGCATCGTGGGGCACCATCGGCGGTGGTGGCTTCCACCACACGGCGAAAGCACGCGGCAGTCTACCGCGTGCGGCCCGGCCGCGCCCTGCGGTGCTGACACACGGCTTTCGGGGCGACGGCGCCGCGATCCCTCCCCGCGCGACCCTCCTGACTGGTCGAACCTTTCTGTCGGATTGTGCGCACGCGCCGGCCGTCCGCCTGGTCGTTCTCGCGGAAACCAATCTTCCCTCTCGATGCGCGTTGGTGTTATCACCCCCGCATCCGGCGACCAGGCTCATCGAGGAGAACACATGATGATCAAGCGTGTCGAGCGAACGAAGCGGGCGGGGGTCGTGCTCACGGCGATGGTCGCGATGGCGACCGCCGTCGTGCAGGCCGGTCCACCCGCGCTGAGCACCAATCCCGGCAATCTCGCGATCTTTCCCGCGAAGGGCCAGACACCGGATCAGCAGCGGGCCGATGAGTCCACCGCCTATGACTGGGCCACAAAGCAGACCGGCTGGGACCCGTACCAGGCCAAGGCGGTTCTCGATCAGCAGAGCCATGCGGCGGCGGCGGCGGCCGGCGGTGCTCGGGGAGGTGCCGTCAAGGGCGCGGCGGGCGGCGCCCTCGCCGGAGTCGCCATCGGCGCCATCGCCGGAGATGCCGGCAAGGGCGCCGCCATCGGCGCGACGTCGCTGGGGCTCACCGGGGGAGTCCGCTCCAGGCGCGCGATGAAGGCCGCCGGCGGCGCCGCGGACTCCGCCGTGGCGGCGTACCAGCAGCAGTTCGCCGCCTGGACGAGAAACTACATGGCGGCGATGGAGGCGAAGGGCTACACGGTCCGGTGACACCGGGAACCCGGCGGCGTACCGGTCTGGAATACGCACGGACGACCGAAGCGACCCATCACATCGGAGGAGTTGGATTCATGATCACGAGAACGATGACGATCGCGCTGCTGGCGCTGGCCGCGACGGTGGCGGTGTGTGACGGCGCCTGGGCCGGCCAGGCATGGCTCTGCTCGGTCGCATCGGCCGTCGCCACGGACGAGGATGGCTCCGTAGGCCCCCCCGATCTCGGTGATCGTGAACGCCCCACGTTCTTCCGGCTCGATGCCGGGAAGAAGGAGTTGACGCTCCTGGCGCCCGAATCGCGACGCGGGGAGGTGACCGCGCTGGAGGCCGTTCGCGAGATCGATGGACAGCACGTGTTTTCCGGGGTGGAGAACGGCCGCGCCGTCAGCGTGATCATCACCGGAGAGGGCCGAATGACCCTGTCGATCGTCGGCGACGGCGTCGTCTGGTCGGTCTTCGGCCACGCGTTGCCCGAGGGCCAGCTAAAATAGCGGTCCGTCGCGCGGCCTGGGTCCGGGGCGCGGATCACCCATCCAGGCCCCCCTTGGAACGACGTCCGTGCGCAGCTTCCTGCCGACGATGCTCCTGGCCGCCTGGTTCACGCCGACCGTGCTCGCGGCGCCGGCCGACGCGGCACCACGGCGACCCAACGTCGTCTTCATCTTCACCGACGACCACGCCCAGCACGCGATCTCCTGCTACGGCTCGGCGGTCAACCAGACGCCCCACCTCGACCGGCTGGCGGCGGCCGGGGCCCGCTTCCTCAACTCCTTCGTCACCAACTCGATCTGCTCGCCGAGTCGGGCCACGCTCCTCACCGGCCAGTACTCCCACCGGAACGGGGTGCCGGTGTTCACCAGCTTCGACGGCGGCCGCGACCACCTCGCCAAGCGGATGCGGGCGGGCGGCTACCACACCGGGATGGTCGGCAAGTGGCACCTCGGCAGCGATCCCACGGGGTTCGACCGCTGGATCGTGCTCCCCGGGCAGGGCGACTACCTGGACCCCACGTTCCTCGTGCCGGGAGGATCGCTCTCCATCGCGGGGCACTGCACGACGGTCACCACCGACCTCGGCCTGGAGTTCCTGCGGACGCGGCCGAAGGACAGGCCCTTCTTCCTGATGCTCCACCACAAGGCGCCCCACCGGGCGTGGCAGCCCGACGAGGCGAACCGGCGCAGGTTCCAGACGGCCGCGATTCCCGAGCCGGCGACGCTCTTCGACGACTACGCCACGCGGCCGGCGGCGCTGCCCGTCAACGAGCAGACGATCGCCCGGGACCTCACCCGCCGCGACCTGAAGCTCGAGCCGCCCGCCGGGCTCGGCCCCGGGCAGCGCCAGCGCTGGCTGGCGGAGAAGCCGATGGAACTGGAGGTCGACGGACGATCGCTCACGGGCTCCGACCTCATCCGCTGGAAATACCGACGGTTCATGGAGGACTACCTCGCCTGCGTGCAGGGCGTGGACGACGGCATCGGCCGCGTGCTCGACTGGCTCGACGACGAGGGGCTCGCCGCCGAGACGATCGTCATCTACACGACCGACAACGGCTTCTATCTGGGTGACCTCGGTCTCTTCGACAAGCGGTTCATGTACGAGCCCGGCCTCCGCGTGCCGCTCATCGCCCGGGGGCCGGGAATCGTGCC
>JBIIUP010000253.1:0-3982 GCA_044339885.1 Pirellulales bacterium
TCTTCGAGTAGGCCCGACCGGAGTCACTGGTCGCCGACGGATAGTCCGGTTGCCGTGCAACCGGGAATCCGGGCCAACTCCACCACCGCGGCCAGCCGGTCGCACGGCGACCGGTCTACCGAATCGCCGGCAGCCGACCGCCGCCCGGCCGCCACGGTCAGCCGGTCGCACGGCGACCGGCCTACGTTAGCCCGCTGGCCGACGGGTAGCCCGGTTGCCGTGCAACCGGCAATCCGCCCGCAATCACCCACCCCGGCCCACGCTCCGCTCACCGGCACTGGTTCATCGCATCGCGGGGCGTGCCCGCCGCGACGAACTCCGGCGCGGGCCGGCCGAACGACACGACCGCGACGTCGGGACCGACGGTCACGGAAATGCTCTTGTAGGCCGGCGTCCGCGAGAGCGGGTCGGCCGCCTTCGGCACCAGCACGTTGCTCTCCGGGTAATACATCGCCACGCAGCCTGGCCGGATCTGCTCGTAGGCCGAGACGAACAGCCCGCGCATCTCCCCCACGCTGCTCGTGATCCGGCACCGCCCCCCCGGCACCAGCCCGTACTTCCGCACGTCGTCAGGGTGCATCAGGACGATGTCCCGCCGCGTCTGGTTGCGGTACAGGTCCTCCTCCTCGTAGACGACGGTGTTGAACTGCCCCTCGCTGCGGATGGTCATCAGCTGCAGCCCCTCGGGGGCCGGCGGCAGGTCGTGGACGACGAGGTGCGCCTTGCCGTCCGCGGTCGGGAACGACGGCGTGTCGATCGCGCGGCCCGGGATCGCGAACTCCTTCTTCGTGCGGTCGATGTCGGCGATCTGCTCGAGCCCGGGCACGATCTTGGCGATCGCCTGCCGGATCGTGCTCGTATGGGCCATCGCCCGCCAGTCGACGGGGCCTTCCTCACCGAGCACGCGGCGGGCGAGATCGGCGATGATCGCGACCTCGCCCCGGGGGCCCGTGTCCTCGGTCGCCGCGTGCCGCGACGTGCCGCCGTCGGAGAGCCGCACGTAGCTGAACATGCTCTCCTGCGTGGACGGCTCCGGCTCCTCGTCCCGCGCGAGCACCGGCAGGATGATCGTCTCCTCGCCCCCGAGGCCGCCGGCGTGACCGGTGTTGAGGGACGTGCTCAGGTAGACGACCGTGTCGATCCTCGACATCGCCCGGCCAGCGTAGGTCGCGTCGGGACTCGCCCCCCAGAGGTTCCCGCCCAGACACATCGCGAACCGCATCTTGCCGGCGTCGGCGGCGTCGAGGCATTCCAGGGTGTCGTAGCCCTTCGTCGTGGGGAGCTTCACGGCGAAGGTCCGCTCCAGCCGCTCGAAGATCGCCTGCTTGAGCGTCGGTGTCACGCCGACGGTTCCCATGCCCTGGATGTTCGAGTGCCCGCGGATCGGCTGCAGCCCGGCCCCCGGCCGGCCCACCATCCGCCGCATGAGGGCCAGGCTCGCGATCGCCTGCACGGTCGCGGCGCCGTGGAGGTGGTGCGTGACGCCCATCGTCCAGGCGAACACCGCGCGGCGCGACTCGGCATACTGCCGCGCCATGCCGTCGATCTCCGCGAACGACAGGCCCGCCTTCGCCACGATCTCGTCCCACGGGAGGGCATCGAGCCGGGCGGCGAGCGCCGGCCACCCGTCCGTGTGCCGCAGCAGGAACTCCTCGTCGACGACCGGCTCGCCGGCAGCATTGCGTGGGCTTCCGGCGTGCAGCTCGCGGAGCCGCTTCATGAGGCCGTAGACGACCGCCAGGTCGCCCCCCACGACGGGCTGCACGTAGGTGCTCGCAATCTCGGCGCCGAAGAACAGCGCCCACGGGTCGCTGGGAACCGAGAAGTTGACGAGGCCCGTCTCGACGAGCGGATTGACCACGACGACCTTCCCGCCCTTGCGGCGGACCACCATGAGCGTCCGCATCATCCGCGGATGGTTGCTCGCCGGATTGCCGCCGAGCAGCATGACGAAATCCGACTTCTCCATGTCGTCCAGCTGGACCGTTCCGGCCCCGGTGCCGATGACGCTGGCCAGGCCGACGCCGCTGGCCTGGTGGCAGTAGTAGCTGCAGTTGTTGACGTGGTTCGTGCCATAGAGCCGGGCGAAGAGCTGGAGGAGGAAGCCCGCCTCGTTGCTCGAGCGGCCGCTGAAGTAGAAGAACGACTCGTCCGGGGCCGTCTTCCGCAGCTTCGCGGCGATCCGCTCGAGCGCCTCGCTCCAGCCGATCGGCCGGTAGTGCTGGGAACCCCGCTCGAGGATCACCGGCTGGACGAGACGGCCCGAGTGCTCCATCTCCCGGGGCGAGAACATCCGCAGCTGCGGGATCGAGTAGGTTTCGAAGAAGGTCTGCTTCACCGCCCCCTGCATGTCGGCGACCATCGCCTGGAAGGACTTTTTGCAGACCTCGGGAAAGTGCCCGGCCTCGTTGACCATGCCGCCGGCCTGTCCGCCCATGCCCAGGGCGCAGGTCTTGCAGGCGTTCTTCGACCGCATGGCCCGCCAGAGCGCCCACACACCCCCGGCCTCGCGGGCCTTCTTGAAGGTGTAGAGGACGGCCCGCCAGCCGCCACCGGTGCGCACGCGTCCGGAAAGCTTCACGATGCGGCCCGCCCCCTGGTCAATCGAGGGACACGGTCACGGTCTTGTGCTCGAGGTAGGGCTCGAGCCCCTTCTCACCGAGCTCCCGGCCGAAACCAGACTGCTTGAAGCCGCCGAAGGGGGCCGCGGCGTCGAACACGTCGTAGCAGTTCACCCACACCGTCCCGGCCCGCAGCCGCTTCGCGGCTTCGTGGGCCCGGGCGATGTCCCGCGTCCAGACCGCGGCGGCGAGGCCGAAGTTCGTGGCGTTGGCCCGGCGGATGAGCTCGTCCATGTCGGAGAACTTGAGCACCGAGAGCACGGGGCCGAAGATCTCCTCGCGGGCGATCGACATCTCGTCCTTCACGTTCGTGAACACCGTCGGCTCGATGAAGAAACCGCGGTCGCCGACCCGCTTGCCGCCGGTCGCGCAGGTCGCACCTTCCTTCTTGCCCGCCTCGATGTAGCCCATGATCTTGTCGAACTGGGCCTTGTCGACCTGCGGCCCCTGCTGGGTGGCCGGATCGAAGGGGTCGCCCACCTTCCGCTTCCGGCTCTGGTCGACCACCCGGTCGACGAATTCGCCGTGGATCCTGTCCTCGACGAAAAGCCGCGATCCGGCACAGCAGCACTGCCCCTGGTTGAGGAAGATGCCGACGTGGGCCCCGGCGGCGGCGGCCTCCAGGTTCGCGTCGGCGAACACGATGTTCGGGCTCTTGCCGCCGAGCTCGAAGGTCAGCCGCTTCAGGCTGTCGGCCGCCTGCCGCATGATGACCTGCGCCGTCTCGCCCGATCCAGTGAAGGCGACCTTGTCGATGCCCGGGTGCTTGACGATCGAGGCGCCGGCCGTGGGGCCGAAGCCCGGCACGACGTTGATCACGCCGTCGGGGACCCCGGCCTCGCGGGCCAGGTGCGCCAGCCGCAGGGCCGTCAGCGGCGTCTGCTCGGCCGGCTTCATCACGACGGTGCATCCCGCCGCCAGCGCCGGCCCCCACTTCCACGACACCATGAGGATCGGGAAGTTCCAGGGGATCACCTGCCCCGCCACGCCCACCGGTTCGCGGCGGGTGTAGCAGAAGTAGTTGCCGTTGATGGGGATCGTCTGGCCGTGGATCTTGTCGGCCCAGCCGCCGTAGTACCGCAGCACGTCGATCGCCAGGGGAATGTCGCCGAGCCGGGCGTCGCTCACGGGCTTCCCGTTGTCGAGCGACTCCAGTGCCGCCAGCTCGTCGATCTCGGCTTCGATGAGGTCGGCCAGCCGTAGGAGGATCCGCCCGCGCTCCCGCGCGTTCATTCGCGGCCACGGCCCGTCGTCGAACGCCTTGCGGGCGGCGCGGACCGCGAGTTCGACGTCGGCCGCGTCTCCCTCGGCGACCTCGGCGATCACCTCCTCGGTGGCCGGATTGATCGTGGCGAACGTCT
>JBIIUP010000254.1:0-3981 GCA_044339885.1 Pirellulales bacterium
ACGACCGTGGCGTCGAAGCGGTGGTCGAGCTTCGGCACGTTGCCCGGCCGGACGAGCATGTCGCCGCGGCTGGAGTCGATCTCGTCCTCGAGCGTGAGCGTGACCGACTGCGGCGCGAAGGCCTCGTCGAGCTCGCCGTCGAAGGTCACGATGCTCTTCACCCGGCTCCGCTTCCGCGACGGGAGCGACACGACCTCGTCCCCCTTGCGGACGATGCCGGAGGCGACCGTGCCGGCGAAGCCCCGGAAGTCGAGGTTCGGCCGCAGCACGAGTTGCACCGGGAACCGGAAGTCCTCCATGTTGCGGTCGGAGCCGATGTAGACGGACTCCAGGAGCGGCATCAGCGGCGAGCCGGTGTACCAGGGCATGTTCGGGCTCGGGGTCACGACGTTGTCCCCCTTGAGCGCCGAGATCGGCATGAAGTGGACGTCGGGCAGCTCCAGCCGCGAGGCGAAGTCGGCGTAAGCGGCCCGGATCCGCTCGAACACGGCCTGGTCGTAGGCCACGATGTCCATCTTGTTGACGGCCACGACGATGTGGCGGATCCCCAGGAGTGACACGATGAACGAATGCCGCTTCGTCTGCGGGAGCACGCCGTGGCGGGCGTCGACGAGGATGATGGCCAGGTCGGCCGTCGAGGCACCCGTGGCCATGTTCCGCGTGTACTGCTCGTGGCCCGGAGTGTCGGCGATGATGAACTTCCGCTTGTCGGTCGAGAAGTAGCGGTAGGCGACGTCGATCGTGATGCCCTGCTGCCGCTCGTCCTCGAGCCCGTCGGTGAACAGGGCCAGGTCGACCTCCTCGCCGGTCGTGCCGTAGCGGCTCGTGTCCTTCTTGATCGCGGCGAGCTGGTCCTCATAGATCATCTTCGATTCGTAGAAGAGCCGGCCGATGAGCGTGCTCTTCCCGTCGTCGACGCTCCCGCAGGTGATGAAGCGGAGCAGCTCCTTGCGCTCGTGCTGCGCGAGGTATTCGTCGATGTCCGTGGCGATGAGGGGCGACTGGTGCGACATGGGCTAAAAGTATCCCTCGCGCTTCTTCTTCTCCATCGAGCCCGCCTCGTCGGAGTCGATGAGCCGCCCCTGCCGCTCGGAGAACGTCGTCAGGAGCATCTCCTGGATGATCTCCGGAAGGGTCGTGGCGGTGGAATCGACGGCGCCGGAGAGCGGATAGCAGCCGAGCGTGCGGAACCGCACCCGGCGCATCTCGGGCTGTTCGCCCGGCTTCAGCGGCAGCCGGTCGTCGTCGACCATGATCATCACGCCGTCCCGCCAGACGATCGGCCGCTCCTCGGCGAAGTAGAGCGGCACGATGGGGATGTTCTCGAGGTGGATGTACTGCCAGACGTCGAGCTCGGTCCAGTTGGAGAGCGGGAAGACGCGGATGCTCTCGTTCTTCCGCACCTTCGTGTTGTAGAGGTTCCAGAGCTCGGGCCGCTGGTTCTTGGGGTCCCAGCGGTGGAACTCGTCGCGGAAGGAGAACACCCGCTCCTTGGCCCGGCTCTTCTCCTCGTCGCGGCGGGCCCCGCCGAAGGCGGCGTCGAACCGGTATTTGTCGAGCGCCTGCCGGAGGGCCTGCGTCTTCATCACGTCGGTGTGCACCTTGCTGCCGTGCGTGATCGGGTTGATGCCCTGCCGCCGACCCTCCTCGTTGACGTGGACGATCAGCTTGAAGCCCAGATCCTTGGCGACGTAGTTGTCGCGCAGGGCGTACATCTGGCGGAACTTCCAGGTCGTGTCGACGTGGAGCAGCGGGAACGTGGGCTTGGCCGGGTAGAAGGCCTTCTCGGCGAGGCGGACCATGACCGCCGAATCCTTGCCGATCGAATAGAGCATCACCGGGTTTTCGAACTCGGCCGCCACCTCCCGGATGATGTGGATGCTCTCGGCCTCGAGCTGGCGAAGGTGGGTGAGCGAGTAGGCGGACATCGATGCCCCGGGAAATTCGCGGACGACCGTGCACTCTAGGCGAAAGCGGCGAACCCGGGCAATCGAAGCCGGCGGCGGCAGGCCGGCCGGGGGAGATTGAACTCGCGGGATCTGTCGGGCCAGGGAATAATGGCGGCCGTCCGGAGCCCACCGGCAGAGGAGCCCGCCATGACCGCGCCCCGTCCCGCCCGCCGACTCGTCCTGCTCTGCGCCGCCGCCTGCCTCGCGACGGTCGCGACGCCCGCCTCCGAGGCCCACGCCCGGCCCCGCGACCGGATGGCCGCGCGCCGCCTGGCGCGGCTGGTGCCCCCCGGCACCGTGCTCCTCGTGCCCGTTCCCGCCGGCATCGCCGTTCTGCCGCCGGCCGTGGCCGCGGTGCCGCCACGACGGCTCGTCGCCCGCGCGGTCGCTCCGGCAGCCCCGGCCGCTCCCGCGGTTCCCGCCGCCGTCGCGCCGCAGGCCGCGCCGCCGGTCCTGGCCGACCGCGCCGCGGCACCGGCCGGTGCACCGCCGCAGACTCCGCCGGCCGCCGTCGAGCGGGCGGGCGGCGGCCCGACGCCCGACACGGCTGCCACTCAGACCGGCGCCTGGACGCTCGACGAGCAGCCCGCCGCCGACGGCACCCGCAGCGTGCTGGCCCCGGGCGGTGGCCCGGCCGCCGCCGATCCCATCGAGCTGCTGCCGACGCCGGAGCCCACGCCGGCACGCTGAGGAGCCGTCACGCCTCGTTCTCGATGAGCGTGTCGTCGTCTGCCTCTGCGGTGATGCGCCAGGCGGGAAACGGGTCGTCGAAGTCAATCCACGCGTCGGGCCCGAGGGCGAGCTCGGCGGCGGAGAGACAGCACCGTTGGAGCCGCTCGAGCAGGTCCGGGGCGAGCTTGGCTCCGATGACGACGAGCTCCTGCCTCCGATCGCCCCACGGTTCCTGCCAGATCGCCTCGATGTCGGCAGGCTCGAGATCCTCCGGCCACTCGTCCCGCGGGGCCGTCGCGAGCCACGAGCCGCCGGGCTGCAGGCTCGACACCACGCCCGCGCTCGACCAGATGCCGGCCCAGGCGTGCCGGGTCGCCAGCCACACGAAGCCCTTGGAGCGGATCACACCCTTGAAGGCCGGTCCCGTGACGAGATCCCAGAACCGGCGCGGATGGAGCGGCCGCCGCGATCGGAAGACGTGGCTCGCAAGCCCGTATTCCTCGGTCTCCGGCACGTGCGTGCCGGGCGCCTCGGCCAGCCACCCCGGATGGCTCGCGGCGTGCTCCAGGTCGAAGAGGCCCGTGCCGAGGACGGCCGCCAGGGGCAGCTGCCCGTGGGACGTCCGCACGATCCTGGCCGCCGGGTTGAGCTTCTTGAGGATCGCCTCGAGGTATGCGACGTCGGCGGCGGAGACGAGATCGGCCTTGTTGATGACGAGCACGTTGGCGAACTCGACCTGATCCACGAGCAGCTGCACGAGGTCGCGGGAATCCTCGTCGTCGAGCCCCACGCCGCGGTCGCGGAGCTCATCGCGGGAGCAGTAGTCGTCGAGGAAGTTGCGGGCATCGACGACCGTGACGAGCGTGTCGAGGCGGGCGAGGTCGGACAGGCTGTCCCCCTGCTCGTCGGTGAACGTGAACGTCTCGGCGACGGGCAGCGGCTCGGAGATGCCCGTGCTCTCGACGAGCAGGTAGTCGAACCGCCCCTCCCGGGCGAGCCGGGCCACCTCCTCGAGCAGGTCCTCGCGGAGCGTGCAGCAGATGCAGCCGTTGGAGAACTCGACGAGTTTCTCCTCCGTGCGGCTGAGCTGCGCGGCCGGCGCCGCCGTGGGATGGGCCACGAGGCGGGCGTCGATGTTCACCTCGCTCATGTCGTTGACGATCACCGCGACCCGCAGGCCTGCGCGGTTGGCGAGGACGTGGTTCAGGAGCGTGGTCTTGCCGGCCCCGAGAAACCCGGAGAGCACCGTCACGGGCAGGCGGCGGTCGGGCGCGGACTCGGTGGCGCGCGGGGGCAAAGGAGCGTGCGACACGGCAAATCTCCGGAGGGATGTCGGGCGGTACCGCCCTCCCCAGGATCC
>JBIIUP010000255.1:0-3980 GCA_044339885.1 Pirellulales bacterium
CGAGTTCACCGTCGAGAAGAAGAAGCTCTACATGCTGCAGACGCGGCACGGCAAGCGGACGGCGCTGGCCTACGTGAAGATCGCCCACGACATGGTCAAGCAGAAGCTCATGTCGCCGGCCCACGCGATCCAGTCGGCCGACCCCGACGCGCTGTCGCAGCTGTTGGCGCCGATCTTCGACAGTCACGACTACGAGGCCGCCAAGCAGTCCGGCCGGCTGCTGACCGCCGGCCTCCCGGCTGGGCCCGGGGCCGCCACCGGGCAGCTCGTGTTCACCGCCGCGAAGGCCGAGGAGCTCGCCGCCAAGGGAGAGAAGGTGGTGCTGGCCCGCGTGGAGACCTCCCCGGAGGACCTGCGCGGCATGATCGCCGCCGAGGGGATCCTCACCAGCCGCGGCGGCGTCTCCAGCCACGCGGCCCTGGTCGCCCGACAGATGGGCAAGGTCTGCGTCGCCGGTGCCGGTGCCGTCCAGATCGACTACGCCCGCGGCACGCTGTCGTGTGCCGGCCAGACCCTCCGCGAGGGCGACGCGATCTCGATCAACGGCTCGACGGGCGAGGTCTTCGCCGGCTCGATCCACACCGCCGACAGCGAGCTGAAGCAGGTGCTCATCGCCGGGACGATGCGGCCGCAGGATTCGGAGGTCTTCCAGTACTACGACTTCATCATGAAGCTCGCCGACAAGCACCGAAAGCTGGGGCTGCGGACCAACGCCGACACGCCCGAGCAGGTGCGGCAGGCGATCGCCTTCGGTGCCGAGGGCATCGGCCTCACGCGGACCGAGCACATGTTCTTCGAGGGCGACCGCATCGATGCCATGCGGGAAATGATCCTCGCCGATTCCGAGGCGGCCCGCCGGGGAGCGCTGCAGAAGCTCCTGCCGTACCAGCGCGAGGACTTCGAGGGCATCTTCCGGGCGCTCGACGGGCGGCCGGCGACGATCCGCTTCCTCGATCCGCCGCTCCACGAGTTCGTGCCCCACGACGAGCAGTCCCAGTCCGCCCTGGCGCACAAGCTCGGCCTGCCGGTGGAGACGGTCAGGGCCCGGGTCCACGCCCTGCACGAGTTCAACCCGATGCTCGGCCACCGTGGCTGCCGCCTCGGCGTGAGCTATCCGGAGATCTCCGAGATGCAGGCCCGCGCGGTCTTCGAGGCCGCCGCCAAGGTGCAGAAGGACGGCGTCAAGGTGAAGCCCGAGATCATGATCCCGCTCGTCGGCTTCAAGAAGGAGCTCGACAACCAGGTGGAGATCGTCCACCGGGTGGCCGAGCAGGTGCAGAAGGAGACGGGCCAGAAGATCAAGTATCTCGTGGGCACGATGATCGAGATCCCGCGCGGTGCACTGACGGCCGACGAGATCGCCGAGACGGCGGAGTTCTTCTCCTTCGGCACCAACGACCTCACGCAGACGTGCCTGGGCATGAGCCGGGACGACATGGGGTCGTTCCTGCAGAAGTACACCGATGAGGGCATCTTCAAGGCGAACCCGTTCGCGTCGATCGACGCCTCGGGGGTCGGCCAGCTCATGCAGATCGCCGTAGAGCGCGGGCGGAAGACGCGGCCGGACATCAAGCTCGGCATCTGCGGCGAGCACGGTGGCGATCCCCACTCGGTGCTCTTCTGCCACCACACGGGGCTCGACTACGTCAGCTGCTCGCCGTTCCGGCTGCCGGTGGCGCGGCTGGCCGCGGCCCAGGCGGCGCTCGGCAAGACGTACTGACCGGCTGATCGGCCCCGGGCCGCCTAGGTCGCCCTTCCCGTCTTCGTGCGGGCGGGGGCGCCGCGGCCCGGCCGGAGGGCGGAGTCCGGCCGGACCGCGTCAGAGCCTCTCCGGGCCTCCCGCCCGGGTGTCGCGTCGAAGGGGGCCGAGCGAGAGCCGCTCAGAAGCCTCCCTCGATCAACGTGCCGCACTCGGGGCACCGCGGCAGGGCCAGCGGGCGGGGCGTCGGCAGGGAGCCATCCGCGAACCACGTGTGGAGCCGCGGGAAGCAGGGCGGCAACGTCACGCAGCCCTGCCGGCCGTGCTTCACCTGGCACGCCTGCCGCAGCTGGCCGCACGGCTGCGCGTGGAACACGTTGCCCGGGGGGCAGACGGGTCCGCAGTCCATGCCGGCGACGCTGCCGTGCCAGGGGGGAGCCATCCGCTCCCGGCAGTTGCAGTCGCCCGTGCCCGCCGCGGCATCCTCGGTCGCGATCATGTCCTGCGCCGGCGTCGATCGGGGCGACGGGATCGACATCAGGGCGGCCATGACGACGGCGACGACGAGGCGATGGGGCGTGTGCACGGGCGACTCCTTCCACGGGTACGGGGCCGGTTCCTCCTGCCCGGGAGGGTCTTCGTCGTCCGTCGGGGTATGGATTGAGCGGCCGCACCGGAAGGTCCGGATGTGCCGGCAGGAGCAACGTTGCCGCATCCGGGGGCTGGAGGGCTGGCCCGGCAGGAGCTATGGCTTAGGATGACGGTTCTGTCGGAATTCCCGCCCTGCGAACCCCGCCTTGCCCGCCATCAGCCTGGACTACGGCGCCGACGAACCGCTCCTGATCGAGGCCGGGGCCGGGGCGGTCGTGGCCGAGCACGCCGGCCCCGAGGGCGCGACGGCCGAGGACGCCCGGCGGCTGGTGGCCGCGGCGCTCGCCGCGCCCCCCGAGGGGCCGCCGCTGGAAGCCCACGTCGTGGCGGGTGACAGGGTCGTCGTGGCCCTGGCCGGAGCGATCCCGCAGGCGGCCGACGTTGTTGCCGCGGTCGCCGAGCGGCTCGAGGCCGCCGGCGTAGCGACCGCCGACGTCTCGGTGTTGGCCGCTCCCCCCCTGTCCGGTCCGGCCGGCATGCTCCCCGACGCCGCTCCCGCGGTCGCCGCCGTCTCCGCGACGGCCTTCGATCCCGCGCGGGAGTCCGCGACCGCCTACCTCGCCGCCGACGAGGCCGGCCGTCCGCTCTATCTGGCCCGGAGCCTCGTCGATGCCGACGTGGTCGTGGCGGTCGGCCGCTGGGGCTGGAATGCGGCGCTCGGCGGCCGCGCCCTGGAAGGGGAGCTCTGGCCCACGTTCTCACGCCGCGGCTGCCGGCAGGAACTGGCCGTCGCCCTGGCCCGCCGGGGCCGCCACGCGCTGGCCGACTGGAAGTCGAGCGTCCACGAGGTCGCCTGGCAGCTCGGCGTCTGCGCGAGCCTGCGGCTGGTGTCCGGACGCCGGGGATCGCTCCACGCCGCCTGCTTCGGCCTGCCCGACGAGGCGGGCCGCCGGGCCCGTGCTGCGGCAGCCGCCTGGTGTCCGCAGGTCGCCGCCGAGGCGGATCTGGTCCTGGCCTCGCTCGCCGCACCGCACGGCGGCTTCGCGGCGGTGACCCGCGCGGTCGCGGCGGCGGCCCGAGTGACCCGGTCCGGAGGCACGATCTGCGTGGCATGCCGTGTGGCGGGCGGGCCGGGCATCATCTTCGAGCGGTGGCGACAGGGGGCGCCGCTCGATCGGCTCGTGCACGAGGCGGTCGAACTCGCCGACCCGGTGCTCGTCGCCGACGCGATCGAGACGCGGCTCTTCGCCCGCGCGCTCGGCGACCGGCGGCTCGTCCTGCTGTCGGACATCGACGAGGGGACGGTCGAGGAGCTCGGCTTCGGCCATGCCCCCGGCCCCGAGGTCGTGGAGCGGCTCGCCCACCGCGCCGAGCGGCTCGTCGTGCTCCACGAGGCCGACGAGATGCTGCCGCACGTCGGATAGAGCGAGTTCAACTGTGTATCGCCGGCTCGGGGACGGCAAAAGTCTCGTCGCAGTGGGCCGCAGCGGCCCAAGGCTCCTCGAGCGTTCGCCGACCCCCTGCGCCTCGTCATCTGGTTTGCGAAGGGCGCGACCCACGTGTGCCGGAGTCGCTTGAGTGGCTGGCGGGAACCGCTGCGGATGCCGTCCCGGACGGGCTCCGGACCCGGTCGATCCGGTGCTCCAGTGCCGTCGTGCGCAACGGTCCCCAGTGCCGGGAGTCGGTCGAG
>JBIIUP010000256.1:0-3977 GCA_044339885.1 Pirellulales bacterium
GAGCGAAACCTCCGAGGTGCTCGCGCCCCACACGTGGAGGTCGTGCAGGTCCGTCACGCCCGCAAGCGCCCCGAGCTCCGTCGCGATTTCTCCGGTCTCGATCCCGCGCGGCACCGCGTCGAGCGCCAGGTCGAGGCTCTCGCGAAACAGGTCCCAGGTGCCGACGACGATCACGGCGGCCACCACGAGGCTGACGGCCGGATCGATCCAGGCCAGCCCCGTCGCCGCGATCGCGATGCCCGCCGCGACGACGCCCGCCGAGACGGCCGCGTCGGCGACCATGTGGAGGAAGGCCCCCCGGACGTTGGCGTCCCGCTGGCCCCGCGCGAAGAGCAGGGCCGTGAGCGTATTGACCACCACGCCGATCGCGGCCACCGCGATCACCGTCCCGCTGGCCACAGGCGCCGGGTGCCGCAGCCGCCCGAGCGCCTCCCAGGCGATCGCGCCGCAGGCCGCCAGCAGCAGCATCGAGTTGCCGAGGGCGGCGAAGATCGTGGCCCGACGCAGGCCCCAGGTGTAGCGGGCAGACGAAGGCCGCCGCGCCAGCCTGCTGGCCCCCCAGGCGAGCAGCAGGCCGAGCACGTCCCCGGCGTTGTGGCCGGCGTCGGCCACCAGCGCCAGCGACCCGGCCCACAGGCCGCAGGCCGCCTCCCCGGCCGCGAAGGCGGCGTTGAGCGCCACTCCGAACGCCATCGCCCGGTCGAGCGTGCCCGGGTCGAGGAGATGGCCGTGGCCGTGGTGGTGACCATGGTGACCGTGATCGGGATGGTCGGTCATGGGTGTCGCCGGGACGGCGGTTGCGCCTGCTTGCGGGGGGAGGAGTAGGATCATACCCATGACGCTCGCCTCGGCCGCGATCCTGCTGTTCTTCGTGATGGACCCGATCGGGAACGTCCCGCTGTTCGTCGCGGCGGTGCAGCACGTCGACCCGGCCCGACGCCTGTGGGTCGTCGCCCGCGAGCTTTTGATCGCCTACCTGATTCTCGCCGCGTTCCTCTTCGTGGGCCGGCCGGTGCTCGAGACGCTCGGCATCTCGGAGCCCGCGCTCACGATCGCCGGCGGGATCGTGCTGTTCCTGATCGCCCTGCGGATGGCCTTTCCGGCGATGCACGGACCGCTGGCCGAACGGGTCGACGGCGAGCCGTTCATCGTGCCGCTGGCCATCCCCTACGTCGCCGGCCCCTCGGCGCTGGCCACGGTGCTGCTGCTGGCCAGCCGCGATCCGGGGCGGCAGTTCGAGCTCCTCATGGCGATCACCGCAGCCTGGGCGGCGTCGGCCGTCATCCTGCTGGCCAGCGCGCCGCTCGGCAGGTTCCTCGGCGCGAAGGGGACGATGGCGATCGAGCGGCTGATGGGCATGCTCCTGGTGGCGGCGGCGGTGCAGATGTTCCTGGACGGCCTCGGCCGTGTCCCGTCCGCGAAGCCCTGACGAACCAATCACGGAGGACGACGGCATGAAGCCCCTGCGGGTGGTGGCAATCGGCTCGACGAACCGCGGCGACTGGGGCCACGCGATCGACGAGCTCTGGAGCGGGCTCGGCGACCCGCGGACGGAGTTCGTGGCCGTCGCCGACGAGTCGCCCGAGGGACTCGCGAAGGCCCTCGACCGCAACGGGCTGGCTGCCGCCGGCGGCTACCGCGACTGGCGGCGGATGCTCGCGGAGGTGCGGCCCGACATCGTGGCGGTCTGCATGCGGCACATCGACCGCCACGCGGAGATGGCCCTGGCGGCGGTGGCCGCCGGTGCGCGGGGCGTGTTCGTGGAGAAGCCGTTCGTCCGCACGCTCGCGGAGGCCGACGAGGTGATCGCGGCGTGCACGCAGGCCGGGGCCAAGCTCGGCCTGGCGTTCGTGAACCGCCACTCCCCCGCGTACGCCATCGTGCGCGACCTCGTCGAGGACGGTCGCATCGGCAGGGTGCTGGAGATCCGAGGCCGTGGCAAGGAGGACCAGCGCGGCGGCGGCGAGGACCTGTGGGTGCTCGGCTGTCACGTGCTCGACATGATGGCCGACCTCGGCGGCGAGCCGCGGTGGTGCATGGCCGACGTGTCGCAGGGGGGCAGGCCGGTCCGCAAGGCCGACGCGGTCGACGGGCCGGAGGGCATCGGGCCGTTGGCGGGCGACGCCGTAGCGGCGATGTTCGGGCTGGCCGACGGGCCGATCGGCTATTTCGCGAGCGTCCGCGATGCCGGCCAGAAGCAGCCCAACTTCGGGCTCACGCTCGTGGGCACGAAGGGGGCCATCCACGTCCGGCCCGACCACGTGCCGCACGCGTATCTCCGCGAGGCGCCGCTGTGGCGTACGGACAAGGAGTTCCCCTGGCGGCCGATCTGGCCGGAGGGACTGGAGGCGCAGCCGGCCGCTGCGGTCGACCGGGCGGCCGAACGGGCGGCCTGGGGGCGGAGGGCGGCCCTCGATCTCGTCGAGTCGATTCTCGAGGATCGCGAGCCCGAGACCGGTATGTACGCAGGCCGCACCGTCCTGGAGATGACGACGGCCGTCTTCGCGTCGGCGGTGTCGGGCAGCCGGGTCGATCTTCCGCTGGCCGACCGCGGCAGCCCGTTCTCGTGACGATTCGCGATCGCGGCTGGCGGGATGACCGCCGGGCCGCGGTCAGCCTCCGCACCGCGCGGCCCGAGCGAGGCCCGCGCCCCGCGGCTCGCGAAACGCCGCGTGATCGAAAAGGCCCCGCCCGGAGGAGAGTTCCCGCGGCAGCATCCGTGCTCGGGGGGCCCGCTCCTTGGCTGTGTACCTGACCGGATGAAACCGACAGGGTGAAACCGTCAGCTCCCCGTCCGGGCAGGGCCGAAAACCCACGTGATTCAGGAGGTCAGCTCGTCGATCCGCCGCCGGAAGCCGGGCATCTCGGCGGTCACGAAGGCGGTCCAGGCGGCGGGCTGCCAGAGCTCCACGCACACCGCGGCCCCCACGACGACGAGGTCCGCACCCGGCTCCACCCCGAGGAAGTCGCGAAAGCCCTCGGGCACCACGAGGCGACCTCGTGCAGCCAGCGAGACGACCGTGTGCCGGGTGGAGAGCAGCCGCCCGAGTTCCTGCAGCTGGCCGACCCGCTGCGTGAGCAGTCCGGCCTGCATCTTGCTGCGGACGACGTCGACCGCCGAGTCGATGCGTGGCTTCCAGATCGCCGCCGGCCAGAGCGAGAGGCAGCCGGCCCGTTCCTTGGCCAGGACGAGCTTCGGGCCCGGGGCCAACAGCGGGTCGAGGAGTTCCGGCGGGATCGCCAGCCGGAACCGCTCGTCGAGCGTCCGCAGGAACTCGCCGATCAACAGGCCGACAGCAGCGGTCATGCCCGTGGCCGTTGGGGGAATTCACGCTTCCCGCCTCCGCGGGTGGCTCCCGGGAACCAACCGGCTCCCGGACAATCCATTTCCAGGCTCAAAACCCACGAATCAATCACAAAAAGCGATTGACTATGGCCTCAAACCCACGGGGCGTGAGTGTAGCGGCTCGATCGCAAAGTGCAAGCGGCCCGAGGTTGGCCCGTTCCCCAAAAGCCGGCCCGACGGCCTTTCCGCCGCCCCGGCGCGGAGCCCGGGTTGCCGAAACGGTAGCCCGGTTGCCGAAACGGTAGCCCGGTTGCCGTGCAACCGGGAATCCGGCCGCAAGCCAGCGCACCGCGTCGCGCACCGGGCAATCCGGTCGCACAGCGACCGGTCTACCGAAGCCGGTCGCACAGCGACCGGTCTACAGAATCCGGCCGCGTTCCGACCGGACTGCCTACCCACGTTCGACGTCGAACGATGTCCTTCGGCAACGCAGGTTGCCGAACTAGTAGCCCCGTTGCCGAACTAGTAGCCCGGTTGCCGTGCAACCGGGAATCCGGCCGCAAGCCAGCGCCCCGCGTCCACGCACCCGGCAAGCCGGTCGCACGGCGACCGGCCTACGGAAGCCGGTCGCACGGCGACCGGCCTACAGAATCCGGCCGCGTTCCGACCGGCCTACCCGCACGGCGACTGG
>JBIIUP010000257.1:0-3973 GCA_044339885.1 Pirellulales bacterium
GTTGCCGACAAGCGCAGGCAGGATGCCGTAGCGCAAGCGGCTCCGAGTGAGCGAAGGCCTGGAAGGCCATAGCGAACGTCCGGGCGAGACGGTACGAGCAACCCCTGCCAACAACCGACTCGGGTGTGGTCTTCGTCAGTGCGCCGCTCCCTCGCTGGCCCCCGCCGCCGCGGCGGCCGCTTCTTTGAGCAGCGTGACGTCGCTCGGCCGGGCCATGTGGAGCGCCCGCTCCTGCGACACCATGCGGTTCCGCATGCCCACGTCCGGGATGAGCATGATGGCCATGAACACCGCCATCATCGCGGCCGGGATCGTGAGCACGTACTTCCAGTTCGCCTCCCAGATGACGTGCATGAAGAACAGCACGACCAGCAGCGCCTTGGTGCACGAGACCGCCATCATGAAGGCCCAGCCCACCTGGGGCTGGTCGCGCCACGGCCAGGCTGCCGAGTAGGTGAAGAAGGACATCGTCGTCAGGCCACAGAGGGCCAGGAACACCAGCAGGTACTTGCCGACGCCCCCGTGGTGGGCGTCGTGGCCGTGGGGCTCGTGCCCGTGCTCGTGCCCGTGATGGAGTGCGTCGTCGGCCGACTCGCCGGGGCGGGTCACCGGGCCGTGCGGGTTGTGTCCGTGGTCGCTCATGGATGCCTCGGGCTCCGGGCTCAGAACAGGTAGAGGAGGGGGAACAGGAAGATCCACACCAGGTCGACGAAATGCCAGTACAGGCCAGCGTTCTCGATCGCCCCGGCACGCTTTGCATCGAGCCGCCAGGTGAGCATGATCGCGAACACGATGAGGCCCACGATGACGTGGATGGCGTGGAAACCTGTCAGCAGGAAGTAGGTGCTGGCCCACATGCTGCCCCCCGGGATGACCACCGGCAGCGCCAGCCAGGGGAAGACGTCATTGAGGCCGTGTCCCCCGCCGTGGCCGCCATGGTCGCCCCCCGCGGCGGGCAGCGGCATGACCTGATCCGCGACGACGGCCATGTCGAAGGCCTGCTGGTCGGGGTTCTTGGTGACCATGTCCCGCACCTGCTGCAGCCGCGTGCGGGCCGCGAGCTGGTCCTTCGTGAGGGAATCCGCCGGGGCGTCGTCGAGCTCTTTGAGGCGGTCGATGATCGCCGGCTCACCGAGCCGGGCCCGCACGGCCGAGCCGTAGTAGAGGTCGGGCCGCTCGTAGATCCGCCCGCGGGGCGCCCAGGGATAGATGCCGTGGGCGAACTTGGCCTGGTACTCGTAGGCCTTCACGCCGAGGAACAGGCCGCCGAGGAGGAGCGTGAGCACCATCCAGGTCTTCGCCAGGCCGGCCTTGTTCACCCGCGCCGCCTCGAGCGCGAGCACGATGGTCACGCTGGAGCAGATGAGCACGAACGTGTTGAAGGCGCCGATCGGCTCCGAGAGATGGACGTGGTGCGGCAGGGGCCAGGTGGCGGCACCGAAGCGGAGCACGACGTAGCTGCCGAGGAGGGCCGCGAAGAACATGATCTCAGTCGAGAGGAACAGCCACATGATGAGCTTGCCGCGGGAGAGCGGCAGGCCGGGCTGATACTGGAGCGTGAGGTGGCCGTGGCCGTGGCCGTCGCCGTGGGCATGGCCGTGATCGTGATGGACCGAGATGGCGGAGCCGCTCATGAAAGGTGGTCGTCGGAAGGAAGGATACGGAGGATGTCGGTCAGGCCGGCCTGCCGAAGGTCACGGCCGCGACGAGCAGGCCGAGCAGCGAACCCAGGGACACCAGGAGCAGCCCGCGAGCCGCGGAATCGTCGCGGCGGACCGCGAACCGCACGGTCGAGACAGCATAGACGATCGCCACGAGGGCCGCCGCGAGGAAGAGGCGGATGCTCCCCGAGGGCACGGCCAGCACGAGGCTCGCGGGGATCATCGCCAGCGCCGCCGCGAGGGCCTGCCCCGCGGCCCGGAGCCCCGTGGGATCGACCACCGTGAGCATCTTCAGCCCGCCGGCGGCGTATTGGTGGCGGTACAGCCAGGCGATCGCCATGAAGTGCGGAAACTGCCAGAGGTAGAGGACCGTGCCCAGCGCCGCCGCCGCGAGGGCGCTCCGGGCATCGCCGGCGCCGAGCCGTCCCGGGCCGTCGGCGGCGAGCCAGCCGATGGCGACCGGCAACGCCCCGGCGACGGCCCCCACGGCGGTGTTGAGCGGCGTCAACCGCTTGAGCGGCGTGTAGGCCACGACGTAGATGGCCCAGGTGGCGACCGATGCCAGCGTCGCCGGCCAGCCGCCGGCGGCGACGGAGACCCCGACTCCGGCCGCGAGGAGCGCGACCGTCGCCAGCCAGGCGGCGCCGACCGGGAGCCGCCCCGCGGCGATCGGCCGATCGGCCGTCCGCGGCATGAGCCGGTCGCTGGCCCGTTCGAGGATCTGGTTGGCGATGCTGGAGCTCGCCGCCACCAGCGCCGTGCCAACGAGCAGCCAGAGCAGCGGCCGGACGTCGGCGGGCCGTCCCGCCGTGAGCCAGAAGGCGGCGGCGACCGTGGCCAGCACCATCAGTGCGATCTTCGGCCGCACGAGCCGCGCCCCGTCGGCGGCCAGGGCGGCCAGCGACCGCCGGGCTGCGACCGGGCCGGCGGCGAGCGCCGGCACCGCGATGGCGACCGATCGGGGATGCGGGGGCGTCATGCGAACACCCCCGTCCTGCGGACGCCGCCGGCGGCGACCGCCGGGGCGGCGGCCGAGCCGCGCAGGCCCCCGCCGAGCAGCCACAGCACCACCGAGCACCCGAGAATGAGCATCCCGAGCACGACGTGGCCGGTGACGACCGCGGCTCCGGCCGCGCTCCGCGCCTGGATCGCCTCGGAGAGCCGCCACGATTCGGGGAGCAGCCCGGACGGCAGGCCCCACGACACGACCCACGCGCCGCAGCCGAGGGCGATCTGGCAGGCGACGAGGCCCACCAGCAGCCACGACCAGCGGCGGACAGGCGAGGCGACCGCACCGTTGACCCAGGCCAGCATGGCGACCAACGCCGTGACGACGACGGCGCCGGCGACGTGGCAGCCGATGAGCCAGAGGAACGTGGTCGGCGCGATCGTGGAGTCGAGGTGTCGAAGCTGAGCGCCGGCGACGAGCTGCAGGTAGGAGGCGACCACGAGGGCCGCCGCGCCCACGGCCGCGGCCACCCCCCGCGGCTGCGGCGGCAGGAGCGGCTCGACGCGGGCAGCCGGCGCCACCGCCCCGCGCCGCGTGAGCACGGCGATCGCGGTGGCGACGGCGAAGAACAGCGGCCCCGTGCAGGCGTGAACCTTGGCGATCGTCTTGTCGTCGAGGAGCACGCGGGCCCCCCCGAGCAGGCCCTGCACCACGACGAGCAGCACCGCTGCGACGGCGAGCGACCGCACGGCCGGGCTCTGCCCGCCCCGCCACACCACCGCGACGAGCACGAGCGACACCAGCCCGACGGCCGCGCCGAGCAGCCGGTGGCCATGCTCCAGGAACAGGTCCCACGGCCCGCCGAGCCACTCGGCCCAGGGAAAGAGGAACATGTTGTGTCCGTAGGTCGCCGGCCAGTCGGGCACGGCCATCGCCGCCTCGTACGTGGTCACCAGCGCCCCGAAGCAGAGCAGCACCGCCGTCGCCGCCACGAGCAGGCAGGAGACGATGTGCGGCCAGTTGCACGAGGAGCGATTCATCGCGTGGTTACGCCGGGGCGGCATGATTCCAAGGCATCGTCCATCTTCCGGGCTCGAGAGCGGAGCCGGCGGGCGGGGGAAGCCGAGGCGAGTTGGCAGGGCTGTGCCACTCGAAGCCGAGGATTTCACCGCCCGCCGGCGGACCGCATCTTCCGGGTCCGACCGGCGGCTCGAGGGACTGCCACCACCTCCGTCAGTGTGCCGCCAGCGCGGCCGCCGCAGCGGCCGCGTTCGGCGGGTCGGTCTGCATGAGGTGATCCTTCTCCGCGCCGGGGACGGAGTATTCGTAGGGCCCGCGGTGCACGACGGGCTGGAAGTCGAAG
>JBIIUP010000258.1:0-3949 GCA_044339885.1 Pirellulales bacterium
ACGCGGACGGTCAGGTTCGGGTCGTTGGTGCGGTCGCCGGTGGTAAGCGGACCGGTGACGAGGCTGACGTCATCGGTGACAGAAGTGATCCCAGGGGCGTTGGGCAGCATGTAGTCGACGGCGAGCGGAGTTGCGGCACTAGTCGCGTTGGGGTCGACGCTGTTCTTGAGCACGACTGTGACGAGACCGCCAGCCTTCACTAAAGCTTGAAGCTCGGCTGGCGTGGGAGTGCCGTCGCTCGAGTCGAAGTTCACCGTCGTGTCGCCAGCCAGGATGCTGGCGTCGGTGCCGATCTTTGTTGCCCCGACGTAGAAATCCGCGGATCCGCTCGTGGCCTCGCCGGCGACGATCGTCGCTTGAATCTGAAGATTCGTGTTCGTGGAGTTCAGCGTGTTGCTGATGACGGTTCCTCCGACAGGCGTGAGGACCGGCGTGCTGGGCGCGGTCAACGCCAGCATCGAGCGGCCTTCCATGCGCTCGAGGCTCAGCCGGCTGGCTTCGCGCGAGTGACGACGGCGGCCCCAGCGTGTGCGAGTCGACGGCCTTGACGGCGCTCCGCGAGTAACGCGTGGCGCAGATGCACGCGGGCGGTTCGGGGCGGCTGAGGTGGCGGAGGGCGATGGGTACGAGACACCGCCGTCGATCGAGCGGCTTGGCCGGCGGGCGATGCCCAGGCTGCGGAACGTGAAGCGGGATGCCTTGCTCACGAACGCTGCGCGGCGGAAGAAGTAGCCAAAAATGCCGAGGCGGCGGAACGAGAACCAACCCATGATGTTGGATTCCTTCAGAATGTCAGGACGACCAGACCCGCGATGCGGTCGGCGAGACCCACGTGGGGCCCCGCACCGGACGCATAACACCACCCCCAAGTGCATCCCCTATCGACAGGAGCGCGCCCTCCTCAATAGGGGCGCCTTAGGTGGGTGCCGTCCCCACGCATTGGGGACCTCGGTGAAGGTAGCCGTGGTCTGCGGGTGAGTCAAAGAATTGGTCAGCGCGACGAACAAGGCTGGAAAAACAGGCTGTTTCCGGGCCGGTCACCCCGGCGGCGGCGAGCCGGTTTGCCGCCGCCCGCCCGCCAGGGACCGGGCCGGACAGGGGTGGTGGCCGCAGGGTCGCCGCAGCTTGCCAGGGCTGCGGAGTTTCGGTGACCGGCACCGCGGGAGCATTGGTCACGACCCGCACGACACGCAGTCGATCACTCCCCCGGACGAGTCGTTCCCGGAGGAGTCGAACGAAATGAGCGTTTCTTCCCGCGGCGGAAGCGGTGTCGGGCGTGATGGTCGCAGGGCGTCGAGCCACCGGGCTCACGCGATCACCAGATTGGTCTCCAGCGCCGCCATCGCCCTCGGGGCACTGGCCTCGTGGGCCCCGGCCGTCTCCGCCCAGGACGACGTCGGCATCGTCGCGTCCGACGAGTCCGTCCTCCGCCAGCCGGAGTCGTTCGTCGCCACCGACGGGATGGCCGAGCCCGGCGTGGAACAGGTGGCCGAGCCCGAGTCCGGGTGGGCCTCCGGCTTCGGACTGCCCGGCTTCATGCCCGACCTCGCCCCGGCCGTCGCCCCGCTCGACGCGCCCCGCTGGACCGCACAGATCGACGCCCTCATGCTCTGGCAGGGCGGCCTGCCCAACGTGCCGCTCCTCGCCCAGACGCCGAGCGGTCTGGAGGTGCTCAACGCCAACGACGCCGGCACGGGGCTCACCGTCGGCCCCCGCTACACGCTGGCGCGGACCATCGGCTGCAACCACGCGATCGAAGGCAGCTTCTTCGACGTCGGCACGTTCAACGGCCAGGGCTTCCTGGGCCAGCCCTTCGGGCCCTACGAACTGCGGCCCCTGGGCGGACTGCCCCCCTACAGCGACATCGAGACGGCCCAGCTGGCGACGTTCGGCCGGATCAAGAGCGCCGAACTCAACTGGCGGCGGTGGAACGGCGGGTCGATCAACTGGCTGGCCGGCTTCCGCTGGGTCGACTGGCGGGACAGCATGAACCTGGACTACACGTTCGCGAGGACCGAGTCGTTCGGCTCCGGCGGCATCTATTCCGTCGCGGGCAACAACCTCTACGGCGGCCAGGTGGGGGCCGACATCTGGCTGTGGAACGACCCCGCGGGCGTGTTCCGGCTCGATGGCGTCGCCAAGACGGGCGTCTTCTACAACTCCAACGCCAGCCAGAAGACGTTTTCCAACTCCGTCTACCAGTCGGGCCTGCCCGGGCCGAGCTACACGGCGGAAGCGGGCCGCGACACCGTCTCCTTCGTCGGCGAAGCGGGCCTGACGGCGAGCGTCGCGATCACCCGCTGGCTCGCCTGGCGGGCGGGCTACACGGTGATCTGGCTGGGCGGCGTGGCGACGGCGCCCCGGCAGCTGGCGGTCACCGACCTGGCCGCCGGGACGGCCACCGTCAACACGAGCGGGACGGTCTTCCTCCACGGCGCGACGACCGGACTCGAGGCCCGCTGGTAGTCGCCGGCTTCGGCGCCGCACCGGGCTCGAGCCCAAAAGCCTCCAGGGCCTCGCCGGTGTGGCTGCGGAGCAGCTCGTCGGCCGGGCCGCGGCCGGCCGCCTGCTGCCGCCACCGCGCCGCGTGGATCGCGATGTCCTCGGGGGGGCCCTCGGCCACGATCCGCCCCCCTCCGGCCCCTGCCTCCGGCCCCAGGTCGATGACCCAATCGGCCGCCGCGATCACCTCCAGGTTGTGCTCCACCACGAGCACCGTGTTGCCCCCGTCGACGAGCCGCTCCAGCACGTGGAGGAGCTTCTCGATGTCGGTGAAGTGCAGGCCCGTCGTCGGCTCGTCGAGGACGTAGAGCGTCTGGCCGGTCCCCGGCTTGGCCAGCTCGCGGGAGAGCTTCACCCGCTGGGCCTCGCCGCCGGAGAGCTGCGGCGCCGGCTGGCCGAGCGTCACGTAGCCCAGGCCCACGTCCACCAGCGTGTCGAGGATCCGCGCGATCGGCGGCGCAGTCGAGAAGAAGGCCGCCGCGTCGGCCACGCTCATCTCCAGCACGTCGGCGATGGATTTTCCGTGCCACTTCGCCTGGAGCGTCTCCGAGGAATACCGCCGCCCCTTGCAGGCCTCGCACTCCACCCACACGTCGGGGAGGAAGTGCATCTCCACCCGCCGCTGGCCGAGCCCCTCGCAGGCCTCGCAGCGGCCGCCGGCGACGTTGAAGCTGAACGTGCGGGGCGTGAAGCCGCGGGTCCGCGACTCCGGCACCTTGGCGAACAGCTGCCGGATGTGGTCGAAGACGCCCGTGTAGGTCGCCGGCGTCGAGCCGGGCGTCGAGCCGATCGGCTCCTGGTCGACGAGGATCACCCGGTCGATCGCGTCGAGCCCCTTGATCGCATCGTGCTGGCCCGGCTGCTCGCGGGCCGCATGGAGCCGCCGCGCCAGCGACCGCCAGAGCACCTCGAGCACCAGCGAGGTCTTCCCCGAGCCGCTGGGGCCGGTCACCGCCGCCAGCACGCCCAGCGGGAACCGCGCGTCGAGGCCGCGGAGCGTTCGATGGCGGATGCCGCGAATCTCCACCCAGCCGGCCGGCTCGCGGCGGCCCCGCTCGGCCTTCCGCGCGAGGATCGCGTCGCAGGACCGCCGCCGCGAGAGATACGGCCCCGTCACGCTCTCCGGCAGCGATTCCAGCTTCACAGGCGCCGCGTGGGCCACGATCCGCCCCCCCTCGCGGCCGCTGCCCGGGCCGAAGTCGAGCGCGTGGTCGGCGCTGGCCACCACCTCGCGGTCGTGCTCGACCACGACGATCGTGTTGCCGAGGTCGCGGAGCTTGCCGAGCGCCGCGATGAGGCGGTGGGTGTCCCGCGGGTGGAGGCCGATCGTCGGCTCGTCGAGCACGTAGAGCACGCCCGTCAGGCCGCTGCCCACCTGCGCGGCCAGGCGGATCCGCTGGAGCTCGCCCCCGGAGAGGCTGCCCGCCGGGCGGGCCATGTCGAGGTA
>JBIIUP010000259.1:0-3941 GCA_044339885.1 Pirellulales bacterium
TCCAGTCGATGGCCCCGAGCTCGCCGACCGCGAGCGGCAGGCAGGCGAATCCGCTCGCGTCCGTGATTGCCGCAGCGGATGGATAGACTGTGGTGATGATCATCGAGTCGATCAATCCAGCCGACAGCCTTTCTGCCCGTGACCGCGTGCGGCGGGCCCGCGCCCACGCGATGAGCCCCGCGCAGCGACTCGCGGCCATGCGGCGACTCTTGGCCCAGTCGCGGCAGATCCTGGAATGCAGCCCAGCCGGGCTCGCTCATTTTCGGCGTCGCAACTTCGCAGCTCGCGCAGTCGGCCGGAAAGCCGGGGCGGAGGGCCATGACTCCTGACTTTGCTCTTTTCGACGTGCTCACGCGGCATGGCGTGCCATTCGTCGTGGTGGGCGGCCATGCCGTCAATTTCCACGGCTTCATCCGCGGCACCGAAGACACCGACGTGCTGTGGATCCGCTCGCCAGCCGCCGAGGCGAGGCTGCTCGAGGCACTCGAGGAGCTCGCCGCGGAATACATCGGCAATGAAATCGACCCTGCGACCGGGATCGAACGCACCCATCCGGTCACGGAGGCGTTTATCCGTGCGGAGCGGCTGATGATGCTCTGTACGAGAGCGGGGTTCCTCGACCTCTTCGATTACGTTCCCGGCTATCCCTCCGTTCCGGTGACCGCTGTCTGGGAGACTGGCGTATACCTCGACGGCATTCGCTTCGCGTCCCTCGAGTGGCTCCGAAAACTGAAGCAGGCGGCGGGCCGTCCCAAGGATCTGCTCGACCTGGAACAGCTGCCCCTCGCCGGAGACACCCCGACCGATCGCTGAGGCGAGCGTTCGCGTCGCGGGCCGTCGTGCCGCCGGGGCATCCCGAACGTCAACAGCCGGTCGATGCCCGACCCGCAGAGTTGTTTTCCGGCCTGCCAGCGGTGTTCGTGGCGATCGGTCTCGAACCGTGCGATAAAACCGGCATGACGCGAATGAAGTCCTCCAAGAATAAGCCGGTGCGGTCGGGGCCCCGCGTCGTCGCCATGATCGCCGACGTCCGGGAGACCCCGTACCGCGAGGCGGCGAAGGGGGCCGCCCAGTTCGGCTGCGAGGCAGGCGACTGGCAGATCGAGATCCTCTCCGAAGACGCGGCACGGTTCACGCAGCTGCCGGCGTGGCGGGAGGGGGGCTTCGACGGCATCATCGCCGTGATCCGCGACGAGCGGGTGGCCCGGGCCGTCGCGGCTGCGCTGCCGCACGTCGACGCCGACAACGTCCGGATCGCCAGCCTCGCCTTCGAGCACCTGCGGGAGCGGGGCCTGGCCAATTTCGGCTTCTACGCGGAACCCTGCGACGGCGTGGAGACGGCCTCGCTCGTCCGCGGCGACACGTTCATGGCGCTGGTCGCCGCGGGGGGCTCCTTGGTTCGCGGCTCGTCGCCCGCACGGTCCCCAACCGCGGGGCCCCGCCCGCCGAGCTCTGCCGCTGGCTGGCCGGGCTCCCCAAGCCCGTCGGCATCCTGGCCTGCCACGATCCGTACGCCAGGCAGGTGCTCGATGCCTGCCGAGCCACGGGCCTGCGGGTACCGCACGAGGTGGCCGTGATCGGGGTGGACGACGACGATCTGGAGTGCGAACTGGCGGTCCCGCCGCTGTCGAGCATCGCGCATGCGTCGCGGAGGCTCGGGTTCGAGGCGGCGCGGCTGCTGGCCGAGGAGTTCGCCTCCGCGCAGGCAGGCCGGAGCCGCCACGAGGGAACGCCGGCCTTCGTGCCCGTCTCGCCTGTGGGCATCGTCGCCCGCGCATCCACCGACACGTTCGCCGTGGCCGACCCGGCCGTCGCCCGCGTGATCGCCGCCGTGCGGCAGCGGGCCGCCGAGGGGCTGTCGATCGCCGACCTGGTCGCCATCTCCGGAATGCCGCGCTGGAGGCTGCAGCGCCGCTTCCGCGAACTCGTCGGCCATTCGCTCCACGACGAGGTCGTGCGGGCGAAGCTGATGGAGGCCCAGCGGCTCATCCGCAACACGGACCTGCCGTTGAAGGCGATCGCGGTGCGGGCCGGCTTCTCCTCGGTGGCCTACATGACCACGGTGTTCCGCCAGTGGTTCGACGTCACGCCGGCCAGGTTCCGGCGGGTCGAGCAGCGGGACGTCGTCCGCGCCGCCCCGGGCGACGCATCGACACGATCACCGCGCCGGGATCCGCGGTAGGTCGCGGCCTGCCGGCGGGATCAGACCCGGGGCAGCTCGTAGCCCTTGCGGTAGTCCTTCGTCAGCAGCCGGTTGGCCGCCTCGTCGGTGGTTCGCTCGGCCCGGGCATCGATCGCCAGTTCCTTGCCGAGCTTCAGGGGCGTCGCGGCGAAGTCGACCTGGTTCTCGCCGAGGTGCTTCTCGAAGCCCTCGAACGTGGTCCGCACGTGCTTTTCGTCAGCGGCCAGCGTCGGCCGCGTCCCCAGCGGGCAGGTCTCCCCGAGGGCCAGGGAGATGTTGCCGAGGTGGGCGATCGCGCTGGAGATGTGCCCCTCCTCGATGTCGAGGTTGAGGTCGTGGTAGTCGCGGCTCCGCACGCCCTTCACGAAGTTCTCGAAATGCAGCCGCTCGTCGCCCTCGGACCACCGCCCCAGTTCGTTGCCCTCGTAGTCGAACGCGATACCGTCGGTGTAGGCCGGCGTCACCGCATACCCGGTCGTGCCCCACCAGATGGTCGCCACGCCGAGCGGGCCGGGCTTGAGCCCGAAGGTGGTCGGGGTCTTCAGCTCCAGGCCGCGGACCTCGGAGATCAGCAGGGCGCCGTCGTCCCACCGGCAGACCGTCACCTGGCTGTTGGCCGTGTCGCCGTTGTCGAGGTAGCCGACCCGCCCGCCGGTGCTCACGACCCGCGTCGGCAGGTCGTGCTTGCCCAGGCCCCAGCGGGCCTTGTCGATCTCGTGCGGGTTCTGATTGCCCAGGTCGCCGTTGCCGGTGACGTGGTTCCAGTGCCAGTCGTAGTGCAGCTTCGACCGCTTCGGGACCTCCAGCGGCGCCGGACCCGCCCAGAGGTCGAAGTCGATGCCCGGGGGCAGCGGCGCGGGGGAGTCGACGAGACCGATGCTCTTCCGCCGCTTGTAGCACAGGGCGTGGGCGACCTTCACGTCGCCGATCCTGCCGCTCCGCACGAAATCGACCGTGCTCCGCATGCCGGGCATGCTGCGGCTCTGGGCACCCATCTGGCAGATCCGGCCGAGCTTGCGGGCCCACTGCGTGATCACGCGGCCCTCCTCGACGGTGTGGCTGCAGGGCTTCTCGACGTAGACGTCCTTGCCGGCCTGCATCGCCCAGATGGACATCACCGCGTGCCAGTGGTTCGGCGTGGCGATCGAGACGACGTCGATGTCCTTGCGGTCGATGAGGCGGCGGAAGTCCTGGACGTAGTCGGGCTGCCGCGAGCGATCGCGGAGCACGTCGCCGCGCCGCAGCGTGTAGGCGTTGGGGTCGCAGTCGCAGATCGCGACGACCTCGGCGTCGGGCATGGCGAGCCACGACTTCAGATGCGCCACGCCGCGGCCGTTGACGCCGACCACGCCGACCCGAAGACGTTCGGCGGCACCGGCCGTTCCGCCGCCGGCAGGCTCGGCCGCCAGAAGCCGCCCGCCGGACGCAGAGGCCAGCGAGGCGGAGGCCAGGGCGAGGGCCGATTCGACGAAGGTTCGGCGGTTGAGACGCATGACGGGTGCTCCTTCTCGGCGGAATGAAACCGGCGGGCGAACCATGGCGGGGGCGAACCAACGGACTATCCTACATCCCGTTCCGAGGCGGCGGCAGCCTCCCGGGCGATGACCGCCGGCAGCGGCCGCGACGGGGCTGCGGCCGCGGAAAATCGTCTAACATGACGGGCCGGGAAGCAGGCCCTGCCCGATGGTGTAACGGTAGCACAAGGGATTTTGGTTCCCTTTGTCTAGGTTCGAATCCTAGTCGGGCAATTTCGTCGCCG
>JBIIUP010000260.1:0-3908 GCA_044339885.1 Pirellulales bacterium
GGTGGCCCGGCACGGAGACCGCCTCCGGCACGAAGGCGGACGCCGCGACGCCCGCGGCACCGCCGAAGTCGGTGGTGCCGGGAAGCGACGAGGAATCGCCACGCCGCCCGGCCGATACCCTGCCGGCCCCCGCCACCGACGCCCCCGCCACCGACGCCCCCGCCACCGACGCCCCCGAGGCCGACGCCCCGGCCGCCGCAGGAGACCCGACGTCGTCCCCCCGCCCCGCCCCGACGGCCCCACGGGACGCCCGCCTCGACCGCGGTGGACGGCTCGCGGAGGTGGCCCGGGAGTTCGAGGCCTGCCGAGCCGGCCCGGCGGACCGGCAGGCGGCGTTCACCCATCGGCTCGTCGCGTACATCCTCAGCGAACCCGACCCGGGCGTCCGCAGCTGGTTCGTGCAGCTGGCGGCCGAGTTCGAGACCGCCGACGCGACGGCGATCTGGACCGGCGCCCTGGAAGACCCCGACCCGCGGGTGCGGATGGCCGCCTGCACGGCCGCCGCCCGCCGCGGCGACGCCCGTGCGGTGCAGCTGCTCGCCGACCGGGTGCGGGACGACGAGGACCTCGGCGTGCGGCTGCGGGCGCTGCGGGCGCTCGGCGACCTCGACCAGGCGGCCGCGCCGGCCGCGGTGGCCGCCGTCCTCGACGACCCGGATCCGGCGATCAGGGCCCGCGCCCTCGACGTCCTGCGGCGCCGCAGCGGCCGCGACTTCGGGGACGACGTCGCCGCGTGGCGGGCCTGGGCGGACGACCCGCAGGGCACGGCCGTCGGCTGGTCGCCGGCGGCACTGTTCCGCCGGCTCTTCTGAGCCGGCCGGGCGGCCGGCTCGGTCACATCGCGGCCTGGCCCAGCAGCTTCCGCAGGCAGGTGAACGCGATCTCGCCGAACTGTCGGGGCGGAACCCGCCACAGCGCCGGGTTGTGCAGCTCGACGGCGACCGCGCCGGCGTAGCCGATCTCCCCGAGCCGGCGGACGAGATCGTCTGGCGGCGACGACCCCTCGCCGGGCAGGATCCGGTCGGCGTCCGCCGCCATCTCCCGCGGCACGTCGGCGATGTCGGAGAGCTGCACGTGCGCGAGCGTCTCCGGGGAGAGCAGCCAGAGGTCCTGCGGCTTGCTCGGCCCGACGGTCCAGTGGAACCAGTCGAGGCACACGCCCAGCGCGGGGGAGCCCACGTCCTCGACGAGGGCCACGGCCGACTGCAGGTTGTTGGGGAAGCTCGCCCGGGAGTCGAATTCCAGCGCCAGCCGCACGCCCGCGTCGGCGGCCTGCCCGGCCGCCTCCGCCAGGCCGTGCGAGAGCCGGCCGAGGTCCTGCGGGCCGAGCGGGCCGAAGGCGTCCCCCGCCACGACGAGGACGGGAATGCCGAGGTCGCGGCACAAGGCGAGCCGCCGGCCGAAGTGGCTCCAGTGCTCGCGGCGGGCCTCCCCCTGGCTCGTGAGCAGGCCGCCCTGAAAGCTCGCTGCCACCGGGGCGATCCCGTGCCGCGCGAAAGCCTCACGCAGGGCCGCCACGTCGCCCTGGGCGAGGAACGCGTCGGCATGGCCCAGCCACAGGTCCACGGCGTCGCAGCGGCCGGCCGCGTAATCCTCCAGGATCGTCCCCAGCGGGGCCTCGAGCGAACAGACGGTGGCGATGGCGGGCCGCATGGCTTTCTTCCGCGGGCCTACCGCAACCGGTCGCGGAGGAGATCCACGACCTCGGCGATCGGCACGCGCGACTGGGCGAGCGAGTCGCGGTCCCGCAGGGTGACCGTCCGATCGGCGAGCGTCTGGCCGTCGATGGTCAGGCACCAGGGCGTGCCCGCCTCGTCCTGCCGCGCGTAGCGGCGGCCGACGGAACCCTTTTCATCGTACTGGCAGCTCATGTGGGGCTTGAGGCTGCGGTACAGCTCGATGGCCACCTCCGGCATGCCGTCCTTCTTCACCAGCGGCAGGATCGCCGCCTTCACGGGGGCCAGCCGCGGATGGAGCTTCAGCACCGTCCGGCTCCGCGGCTTGCCGTCCTCGTCGGGAACCTCGTCCTCGTGGTAGGCGTCGCAGAGGAAGGCGAGCACCGCCCGGTCGGCCCCCGCCGAGGGCTCGATCACGTGGGGCACGAACCGCTCGCGGGTGATGTCGTCGAAGTAGGAGAGGTCCTTGCCGCTGCCGCGGTGCCGCGGCTTTCCGTCGGCGCCCTGCTCCACCACGAGCCCGTCGTCCTGGCGGACGAGCTTGCCCTCCATGTGGCTGCGGAGGTCGAAGTCGCCGCGGTGGGCGATGCCCTCGAGCTCGCCGAACTCGCCGTCGGCGAGGAACGGGAAGGCGTATTCGATGTCGGCGGTGCCGACGGAGTAGTGCGAAAGCTCGTCGGCCCCGTGCTCGCGGAGCTGGAGCTTGCCTGCCGTGAGCCCGAGGTCGAGGTACCACTTCCAGCGGCGGTCGCGCCAGTAGCGGTACCACGTCGCCGAGTCGGCCGGCCGGCAGAAGAACTCGATCTCCATCTGCTCGAACTCCCGCGAGCGGAACGTGAAGTTCCGCGGCGTGATCTCGTTGCGGAAGCTCTTGCCGATCTGGGCGATCCCGAAGGGCACGCGGACCCGCGACGTGTCGAGCACGTTCTTGAAGTTCACGAAGATGCCCTGGGCCGTCTCGGGCCGGAGGAAGGCGCGGTCGTCGTCGTCCCCGGCGAGCGCCCCGATCCGCGTCTCGAACATGAGGTTGAACTCGCGCGGCTCGGTGAGCGTGCCGGGGGCCGCCGCGTCGGGGCCGAGGGCGTCGACGAGCGTGGCGCTGCCGGCCGTGATCGCCGTCGGCAGCGGCTCCATCCCCCCGCTCCACTCGATCTCGTCCACCTGCTTGGCCCGCAGCCCGAAGAACTTCTGGGCCTTGGCGACCGTGTCGGGCAGGGCGTCGTCCCCCGACTGGTCGGTCGTCACGAACACCTTCCGGCCGCGGTGGCCCGCCCAGCGGCCGTGGAGGTGGTCGTAGCGGTACCGGCGCTTCGACTCGCGGCAGTCGATCATCCAGTCGTGAAACAGGTCGAAGTGCCCGGAGCACTTCCAGACCTGGGGGTGCATGATGATCGTGCAGTCGAGGCCGGTCATCTCGTAGGCCGAGGGCGCCCCGGCCGGGGCGTCGAGCTCGTCGTGACCGGTGACCATGTCGCGCCACCAGGCATCCTTGAGGTTGCGCTTCAGCGCCACTCCCAGGGGCCCGTAGTCCCAGAACCCGTTGAGCCCCCCGTAGATCTCGCTCGACTGGAAGATGAACCCGCGCCGCTTGGCCAGCGACACGATCCGATCCATCCGCGACTGGTCGTTTCGTTGTTCCATGGGATCCCGACGGTTCGAAGGGCGGTGACGGCGGGGAGTGTATCAGGGCCGATGCGTTTGGCCTGCCCCGGCCGCGGCGGCGGCCGGCACGAGGCTGCCCGTCGCCGGATCGAGCCGCGGCACCGTCGAGAGCAGGTCGACCCGCGCGCAGGCCGCGAGATCCTCCTCCATGCCGAGTCCCACGAGCGCGGCGCCGCCGGGCGTCGTCGCGAAGGCGGTCGCCAGCGCCGCCGGGAGGTCGGCGGGGTGCGCCGCCGCAAGCCGGCGAAACCGCTCCCGGGCTGCGAGCGCGGCGGCGTCGAGGGCGTCGTCCGCGGCGCCCGGCGCGGTCGCGGCGGCGTCGAGGATCGCGCCCGCCGCGAGCAGGTCCTCGCCCGTCTCGCGACCATCGGTGCCGGCGCAGACGAGGTGCACGTCGGCGACGCCGAGCGTCGCGGCACGCGCCCGGGCCGTCGCCGCCACCGCCGCGCGGTTGACCACGGCGCCGGCGAGGATCTCGACGGCGGCCCGACAGGCGGCGATCGCGGCCGTCCCGTTGGTGGTCGTCATCACGATGGTCCGGCCGGCGACCCGTTCCCGAGAGTACTCCAG
>JBIIUP010000063.1:0-14064 GCA_044339885.1 Pirellulales bacterium
GTGTCTCCGGTCGGGGCTACGCCCCTCCCTCCGACACACCACGCGGACTGTTCCCCAACTCTCTCATGAGCGCTGGTACAGAAACTGGGGAGGGGTCACCGATCTTGCGAAGATTCAGCAGAAAATGCTGATTCGCCTCGATCGGCTCGATGGCCACGTGCTCGCAGACAAAGTCGCGAACATTCTGTCGGCGTTCCTGGGCCGAGAATTCCGCAAGTGCCGCCTGCTCGAACAGGCCAAGTTCGTGCCGCACCGCCCGATCGGGAAAAACCCGCGATTCGCACGCGCCTCCACGAACCGCGTCACGCCCGCGAGGCGAGCACCTCGTCAAGCTTCGCCGCCACGCCGAGCGGCCCGGCCCACCGCCGCAGGTAGGCCTCGTCGAGTTGCCCCTGCATGAAGAGCACGTCCTGCACGTCGATCAGATCCCGCGGGCGGCTGGCGACGAGCTTGAAGAGGATGAGATCCTCGGGCGTGACCACATCGAGCCGCCGCCCTTCGACTTCGGCCTTCATTCGGCGAGCCAGGACCTCCTGTTGGAAGTCGGTCTCTGCCAGGAACACGTCGGCATCGATACCGCGGCCCTCGAGATACAGCCGAACCTTCACGAGCGGCATACCCCCCACGTCGTCGACCCAGCCGCCTGAAAACTGCTCGGGAATCGTATAGCCGAGTTCCTCGATCGCCGCGAAGAGCGTCGCCAATCGATTTCGCGGCACAGCGAGCGTGAAATCGACGTCGAAGGTCGGCCGCGGAATGCCGTGGGCGCGAACGGCGATGCCGCCCATGATCGCGTAGGGAAGGGCAAGCCGGTCGAAGAGCGCGGCAAGCTGGTGAATGACGACCGTCAGATCAGTCATGCGCCGGCACCGAGAGGCGTGGCAGCTTCGCCAGGGCCGCGACGATCCTCTCGTCCCGGAGCGTGTTCTCCCGTTCGAGCAGCTCGAACCGGCGGCGCACCAGTTCGGGTTCGCCCACCAACAGGTAGGGCGTGTTTTCGCGGATCAGCTCGAACGTGAGTTCGAGCCGCTGGCCCGGCGTCATGCGGCGGTAGGCGTCGAGGGTTTCCTGACTGAGCATCTCCCGATTGTAGGAACGCCGGGGCTCGGCCACCAGATTCGCGCCGCCGCTAGCCGAGCGCCGCGACGACCAGGTCGCCGATCTCACGGGTGCCGTGGCCCATCTTGCCGGCGGCCTGGCTCTTCATCTTCGTGCCGGTCACGTGAGCCACGGCGGTGTCGATCCGCTTGCCCGCGGCCGGGTGGCCGGAGTGCTCCAGCAGCATCGCCATCGCGTTGATCGCGGCGATCGGGTTGATCACGTTCTGACCGGTGTACTTCGGCGCGCTGCCCCCCATCGGCTCGAACATGCTCACGCCCCCCTTGTCGGGATTGAGGTTCGCCCCGGCGGCCACGCCCATGCCTCCCTGGAGGATGCCGCCCAAGTCCGTGATGATGTCGCCGAACATGTTCGTGGTCACGATCACGTCGTAGGCGTCGGGGTTCTTGACCATCCACATGCAGCAGGCGTCGACGTGGTTGTAGTCGGTCTTCACGTCGGGGTAGTCCTTGGCCACCTCCTGGAACGTCCGCCACCAGAGGTCATGGCCGAAGGTCAGCACGTTCGTCTTGGCGACGAGCGTGAGCGTCTTCTTGGGGCTGTTCCGCTTCCGCGTGTAGTCGAATGCCCAGCGGATGCACCGCTCGCAGCCCTTCCGCGTGTAGACAGCCTGCTGCACGGCGACCTCGTCGGGGGTGCCCTTCTTGAGGTAGCCGCCGACGCCGCAGTAGAGGTCCTCGGTGTTCTCGCGGACGACGACGAAGTCGATGTCCTTCGGGCCGCGGCCGGCCAGCGGCGTCTCCACGCCGGGCAGGAGCTTCACGGGCCGGAGGTTGATGTATTGGTCGAGCTTGAACCGCAGGTCGAGCAGCAGGCCCTTCTCGAGGATGCCGGGGGCCACGCCGGGGTGGCCGATCGCCCCCAGGAAGATCGCGTCTTTCGTCCGCAGGTGGTCGAGGCCGCCCTCGGGGATGATCTCGCCGGTCTTGAGATACCGGTCGCCGCCCCAATCGAGCGTCTCGACGTCGTACGTGAAGCCCTCGAGTTTCGCGACCGCCGCGAGCACCTTCATGGCCTCGGCGGTGACCTCGGGCCCGGTGCCGTCCCCGGGAATCGCGGCGATCTTCAGCGTCTTGCCAGCCATCGTGACGTGGGCTCCTCGCGTGGTGAGCCATGCAGTCTAGCGATGCCGACGGCCTGCGGAAGTCCGCGGGCCACGCTGCCCGTTTCCGGGTCGCGCGGAGCCCGGACTGGGTGCGACCGGCCCGTGCGTTGCCCGGCTGCATCGAGCGGGCCGACCCCGCATGGCGGAAATCCGCCGGCGGTCAGTTCTGGCTGAAGTCGAGCTTCTTGCCCGACCGCACGCCCAGCGGATTCCGCACGAATCGGCGGCGGCACTCCGGGCACAGGTCGAACCGCATCGAACGCGTCTCGTCGTCGCGGGCGTCGTCCTCAGCCGCATCGTCGAGCCGTTCGAGCAGGTCCTGCATCTCGTCGAGGTGATCGGCGTCGGCCGTCGCCTCGTCGTGACAGCCGCAGTCCTGGTCGTCCTCGATCGCCGCGAAGACCTCGATCTTGACGACGTGGCGGACGTCCGCGTGCGGGTCGATCGGCCGCTTGCACAGGTCGCATGAATAATGAAGCATCATGATCTCCGGACTGGAGGGGGAAGGCCCCGCCGCGAATCCCGTCGATCGGCCCCGCACTTACGACCCGCGGAACGGGCGGCGGACCAAACCCGACGTTCCCCGTGAGTGTGACCGCATCCCGCGGCGAAGGCAAGGGTTGGTGAACCGGGAAATTTGCGGAGAAACGCGGTGCCGGATTAGACTCTCGGAAGCGTGGATTTCGTGTTCCTCCAAGCCGGGTTTCCGCGCCCCATGTCGTCGTTCGCACTGCCCGCCCCGACGGTCCCCGGCACGCTCGGCCTGAGCGTGCTCGTGCTCAACCGCTCGTTCGTGGCCGTCCACATCACGAATGTCCGCCGGGCGATCACCCTGCTGTTCCGCGACCTGGCCGAGGTCGTGCACATCGAGGAGGGGCAGTTCGCGGCCTACTCCCTCGATACCTGGAGGGAACTCTCCGCCCTGCAGTCCTCGTTCCGCAGCCCGGACCAGGACTGGGTCCGCGCCGTGGGCTACGAACTCCAGGCCCCACGGGTCATCCGCCTGGTTTCGTGCGACCGGGGGCCCCGGCAGGGCTTGAGGTTCAACCGCCGCAACGTGTTCGCCCGCGACGGCAACCTCTGCCAGTACTGCGGCCGCACCTTCCCGACCAGCGAACTCTCGCTCGACCACGTCGTGCCCCGGAGCCGGGGAGGGCTGACGAGCTGGGAGAACATCGTCTGCGCCTGCGTCGCCTGCAACGTGCGGAAGGGAGGCCGGACGCCGCAGGAGGCCCGCATGCAGCTCGTGCGGCAGCCGGTCAAGCCGAAGCGGAGCCCGCTGCTCACCATCAAGCTCGGCAATCCGAAGTATGCGAGCTGGAAGAGCTTCGTGGACTCCGCCTACTGGCTGGCCGACCTCCGCTGACGGCCTGCGAAGGGCCGCCGCCACGGCTCAGCCGCAGAGAGGATCCTTCTTCTCGGTGATCACCGGCAGCTGCGGCGACATCTCGGCGTTGAGCTGCTTGAAGTCCTTCCACTCGGCGGGCAGGTTGTCCTCGTGGAAGATCGCCTCGACGGGGCATTCGGGGACGCAGGCCTCGCAATCGATGCACTCGTCCGGGTGGATGTAGACCATCTTGTCCCCCTCGTAGAAGCACTCCACGGGGCAGACGACCACGCAGTCGGTGTACTTGCAGGCGAAACAAGGCTCGGCGACGACGTGCGTCATGGTGGAACAACTCCTGGGCGAGAGGGACGGCCGACGCCCGTGCGGATTCCGGCCGCGTTCCGGACGTCTGCGCGGAATGGTAGGTGCACCGGGAAAGGCTGTCAACGAACGAACACGGCCGCGCGGCCCCCGGCCCGCCCGGACGACTGGCGTTGGAGGCCGCACCGTGAACCCCCTATGCTTTCCCGGAGGGATGAGCCGGTCTTCCGGCCCGGAGATCAAGCCGCCGTGAACGTCCGCGAAGGCCAGCCCGACGTCCCGCCCGCCGCGGCCCTCGCGGCGGAGGACCGGCGTCTCGTCGAGGCCTGCCTTGCGCGGGCCCCCGGCGCCTGGGACGACTTCGTCGCCCGGTACGCCGGTCTCCTGTTCCATGTGGTCGACCGCTCCGCGCTGCGGCGACGGATCGGGATTTCGGCGGCCGACCGCGACGACCTGGTGGCGGAAGTCCTCCTGGAGTGCCTGCGGGACGACGCCGCCGTCCTCCGGCGGTTCGCCGGCCGGGCGAGCCTGCCCACCTACCTCACCGTGATCGCCCGCAGGGTGGTGGTGCGGTCACTGGTGCGCCTGGCACGGACCGGGCGGCTGGCGCCCCCCGACGGGCCGGAGCCGGCGGCCCGCGGAGACCAGTTCGGCGGCATCGCGGACCGCGAGCAGGTCGAGTCCCTGCTCGGTCAGCTCGACGAACGGGATGCCCGGCTCCTGCGGCTCCACCACCTCGAGGCCCGCAGCTACGGCGAGATCAGCCGGCTGACCGGCATGCCGCTGGGCTCCATCGGCCCGGCGCTGTCGCGGGCGAAGGCCCGGCTGCGCACGCTCCGCGACGCCGGCTGACGTCGTCACTGCGGAGGCGGCCCGATCACCACGGACGGGTCGGCCAGGTCGATCGGCTCGTAGCCGGCATAGGCGGGCATCTGCCAGAGCTGGCCGGGATCCGCGGTGGGCGAGTTCGTGGTCAACGACGCCAGTTCGAGCTTGAACTCGACCCGCGACGCCGGCCACGAGACCTCGACGAGGTGCGGCAGCGCCGCGCCCGACGGCGGATCGACCCGGTACCGCGTCGTGCGGACGCTGGCCAGCCGCTCGCCGGCGGCGGTGAACAGGTGCTGCTCGGCGACGAGGCCGGTGGTCCCGTCGAGGATCGTGGACTTCACCAGTTCCCCCTCGGGGGCGGAGATCCGGCTGCGGACCTCGATCCGGCCGTCGGCCGCCGGAAATGGCCCCTCGTGGGAGTCCTCGGGGCGGAAGCTCACGAGGCCCAGGAGCTCCGGCATCCAATCGGCGCGGATCGGCAGCAGCCGCCGCGCGGCCGACTGGGCGTACTGGTCGTGGCGGCAGAAGGCCGTGATCTTCGGCTCGTGCTGGCGGAGCCAGAGCCAGAACAGGTCGTCGTTGCTGCCGATGTCGAGTTCAGGACCGGTCACGGCGGTCTGCGCCTGAAGGCGGAACCGCCGCGGTGGCTCGCAGGCGACGCGGGCCGAGAGCCGGGGCACACCGGGCACCGAGAGGACGGCCTGGGAGGCCATCAGGCTCCGCACCCGTTGCGTGTTGTCGTGTACGGCCGTCATGACCTGGTCGAGCGTCGGCTGGGGCGGCAGCGTCCGCGGCAAGGGCATCGTTCCCACCTGGTAGCCCCGCATGATGCTCGGACAGGAGGCGCCGCTGGAGGCCACGGCCGCCAGCACGATCGCCAGCAGGCCGGCCCTCGACACCGCACGCGCTGCCCGCGGTCGCCCCGTCATGCGGCCTCCCCCGACCAGAGCAGCGCCGTGAGCCGGTCGCCGACGCCCTCGGCGGCGACGTCGGCCGCAGCGGCGACGGCCACGCGGTACTCGCGGTCCCGCTTGCGGCAGGCGAGCACGAGCTCGGCGCCGGCCGGCTGGTCGGCCGGCGGATCGAGAATCCTCAGCACCCGCCGCCGCACGAGCTGCAGGGCGAGCAGGTAGCGGAACGCGGCGTCGTCGGGCTTGCCCTCGAGCTCTTCGAGGACGTCGAGGAGCACGTCGGTGGGGGCGAGCGCGGGCCCGGTCGAGAGGGCGCGGGGTTGGGTCGACAGCCACCAGGCCAGCGCCCCGGCAGGCGGCCCCGTCCACGCCGTGGCAGAGCAGTCGATTCGACCGAGACCTTCGCCGCCGCGGACGAGGGCGGAGTAGAAGACCTCGCCGGGGGCGAGCGGACGACCGGTCACGGCGCACGTGCACCCGGGGCGGTCGAGTTTGAGGTCCATAGAGAATTCAGCCCCGGGAATTCCGCGTCGCCGACGCGGGCCGGGAGATATACGGACGCCGCCCGGGCGTGGCAACCCGCATGGCCGGCGGCCGGCGGGCCGGCGACCGCGAAGGCGGGCAGGCTAGGAAAGGCCGGCGAGAAGCAGGTCGGCCACGTCCTCGATGCCGGTTCCGTCGTGCGTGCCGACGACCGTGTCCGCGACGGCCTGCACCTCGGGTCGCGCGTTGCCCATCGCGATCCCGAGCCCGGCGGCGCGGATCATGGGCAGGTCGTTGACGTCGTCGCCCACGGCGCAGATCGCCTCCGGCCCGATGCCCCACCGCGCGGCGACGTCCCGCACGCCGGTCCACTTCGTGATGCCCGCGGGGGCGAACTCGCAGAGCCAGTCGCGATACCGCGGGCTCTTGATGACGTGCGTCGACACGGCGCCGCAGAAGGCCGCGGCCAGTTCAGCCTCCAGGGCGAGCATGGCCTCGTGGCCGCCCATCGCGAAGCCGGCGAACACGCCGGCGGGCGGCGCCCGGTCGAGGTCGGGCCGCACGTCGGCGAGCTGCCGGTTGCGGTCGAGGTACTCCGCCAGGCCGCCCCCGCCCGCCGCGGCGCCGGCGAGGCCGCGGCAGTGGAAGTCGTGGCCGGCGGCGAAGCTGTCGGTGTAGACCACCGGCTCGTGGCCGGCGGCGACGATCCTGGCGAGCACCCCCTCCAGCACGCCCGGGGCGAAGTCCGCCCGCCAGAGCGTGGCATGGTCGGGAGGCCGCTTCACCAGGGCGCCCGAGGCGGTGACGAGCGGGGCGTCGTCGATCCCCAGCCGCTCGTGGACGGGAAGCGTGTCTCGGTAACGGCGGCCGGTGGCGAGCATGACGCGGATGCCCGCGGAGCGGATCCGGGCGATGGCCCGGCACGTGGCGGCGGCGATCTCGTGGCTGCTGTTCGCCAGCGTCCCGTCGACGTCGGCGACCAGCAAGCGGATCCGTGCGGCGTCGGGCCACCGCGTCCCTGCGTCCATGCCCGCTATGATAGCGGAACGATCCCATGGCCGAATCCAGTCGCGCAACCGACGTCCCCTTCGTCCCCGTGGCACGGGCGGGCGACATCCCGGCCGGCGAGGGCCGCACCTTCGAGGTGGCCGGCCGCCTCGTCGCCGTGTTCTTCGACGGCGCGGCCTACCACGCGATGGACGACCTCTGCCCGCACATGGGGGCGTCGCTCGGCAGCGGCCCCTTCGTCGACGGCGTCGTGACCTGCCCGTGGCACGCCTGGCGGTTTCGGGCCTGCGACGGCGCCTGGTGCGACAACGAGAAACTCAGGGTCGACGTGTTCGAGGTCCGCGTGGTCGGCGACGCGGTGCAGATCCGCGTGCCGCCGGCGGCCGAGGAGCGGCCCGTCAGCCCAGGCTGACCGATTCCCCCGGCTCCATCGCGCGGGCGTCGGCGATACCCGCCTCCACGATCCGGCGGGCCCATGCGGCGGCATCCTGGGCGATCGGCGGCCAGGTGCCGTAGTGGCTCGGCAGCGCGAGCTTCGGCTCGAGCAGGCGGACCGCCTCGATGGCGTCGTCGGGCCCCATCGTGAAGAGGTCGCCGATGGGCAGGATGGCGGCGTCGAGGCCGCGGCCGGTGGCATCGGGCCGGCCGATCCGCTCCATGTCGGAGAAGACCGCCGTGTCGCCGGCGACGTAGATCCGCCTTCCGCCCACGTCGAGCAGCCAGCCGGCCGGGTTGCCGCCGTAGGTGCCGTCAGGGAGGCTCGACGAGTGCCAGGCGATCTCCATCTTCGCCGTCCCGCCGGGCACGGCCGTGCGGCCGCCGTGGTTCATCGGCTGCACCTTCTCCACGCCCTGCTTGCCCAGCCACTGGCCGATCTCCCAGTTGCAGAACACCGTCGCCCCGGTCCGCTTCGCGATCGCCACGAGATCGGCCACGTGGTCGAAGTGGCCGTGGGTGACGAGGATCGCCTCGCAGCGCACGTCCTGCGCATTCATGCTCGCGGTCGGGCACTCGTCGAAGAACGGATCGATGAGCAGCCGGCCGGAGCCGGTGTCGACGAGCCAGGTGGCGTGACCGGTCCAGGTGAGCGTGACAGGCATGGGTGGTTCTCCGCGCAAAGGTGACGGAGCGGAATCATACCGGGAGTCGGTGTAGTCCGCGGGGGGCAAGGGGTTGCCCGTACCCCTTCCGCCGGACGCTCGCTGCGCCCTTCCTGGGCTCCGCTCGCTCTGTCCTGGCTCGCTTCGGCATCCTGCCTGCGCTCGCCAGCACGGCCGGCTCCAGGGGCACGGGCAACCCCTTGCCGTTCGTCGTCTCGTAGCCGCAGGTTGTTCAACCTGCGGCCGGCGGCGCCCGCAGGTCACCCCCGCAATCGCCGCATCATGAAGTGTTTGTAGGCCTCGACCCCCGGCTGGCCGTAGGGGTTCGTGCCCACGAGCCGGCCCTCGACGACCGTCGCCAGCATGAGCATCTGGAGCAACTGCCCCACCGCGTGCTCGTCGATGCGTGGCAGGACGATGTCGGCCGTGGGCCGCTTGGCCTGGGCGTAGGCCTCGTTCGTGCCGGCCGTCGCCGCCGTGAGCATGTCGGGCCAGGTCTTGCCGACGAGGTCGTCGAGTTGGTCCTCGTTGGCCGCCCCGCCGGCGAGCTTCGGGAGCGCGAGCCGGTCACGCCGCGGCTCGCCCACGATGAGGTTCGTGATGAGCTTGTCGCGGCGGCCGTCCTGGTGCTGCTGGCCGCGGGAGTGGAGGTCGCGGGTGGTCACGGCCGTGAGCGGCGTGGCTCCCTTTTCGTCCTTGCCAAGGCTCTCGGAGAGCAGCTGGTCGTACCACAGCCCCACGGCCTCCAGACGATTGCTCCACGAGGAGAGCACGCGGGTCGTGGCCCCGGCCTCTTCGGCCAAGTGGCAGACGCCCACGAACCGCAGCACCGGGTTTTCGGACACGGGCGCCTCGCGAAACCGCCGGTTCATCGCGGCGGCCCCCTCGAGCAATTGCACGACGTCGATCCCCACGATCGCCGCCGGCAGAAGGCCCACGGCCGTGAACACGGAGAACCGACCGCCCACACCGTCGGGGATGTCGAACACGTCGGGGCAGCCGAGCGTCTTCGCCAGCGCCGCGAGTTTGCCCGTCTTGCCGGTGACGGGCACGACGAGTTCGGCGAGTCGCTTGCGATCGCCGCCCACCGCCTCGGCCAGCTTTGCCAGGAAAAGCCGCGTGGCCACGGCGGTCTCGAGCGTGCCGCCGCTCTTGCTCACGACGAGCAGCGCCCAGCGATCGAGCAGGTCGTCGCTGCGGGGTTTTCCCGCGGGAGCCACGAGGTCGAGCAGCCCCTGCGCCGAGTCGTTATCGACATTAAAACCCTCGAAGGAGAGCCGCGGCCGGCCGCCGCGTTCGCCCCGGGGCAGCTCGTTGTGGAACGGGTGGCAGAGGGCCTCGAACAGCGCCCGCGTGCCCATGTAGCTGCCGCCGATGCCGAGCACGATCACGCGGTCCACGGCCTCGCGAATCCGCCGCGCGGCCTGGAGGATCGCGAACAGCTCGCTCGTGGTCCGGTCGGCCTTGTAGGCCGCGAGCAGCCGGTCCGGCAGGTCGACGAACGCCGGATCGAGCACCTCGCCCGGCCGCGTGCCGCCGCTCCGCCAGCGGTCGACGTCGGCGAGCGCCTCGGCCCGCGCGGCCTCGAGCTTTGGCCCGAGCGCGGCAAGTGCGGCCGGCGACACCGTGCCGGCGGCGAGCGCGGCGGCCGGGTCATAGTCAATCGGATCCTCGGGCGGCTGCGGGCGGACGACGCTCATGGCACGGGGCCTCGGGGGGACGTGCGGCCCGGCCGCGGCCCGCGGGAGAAACCCTCGCGCCCTTGGCCGACGGGGGCCGAGGACCAAGACTGTATCCGACCCGCCGCAGCCCGGACAACGCTCCGGGACGGCCCGCCGTCACGCAGGAGACCACCGAGCATGAACGAGTTGGAACTCGTCCGCGAACTGGCCGAGAAGAACACCACGAAGATCGTGATGCTCGTGGCCGACGGCCTGGGCGGACTGCCCATGGAGGCCGGCGGGAAAACGGAACTCGAAACCGCGAGCACGCCGAACCTCGACCGGCTCGCCGCCCGCGGCACCTCCGGCTCGAGCGTGCCCGTGCTGCCCGGGATCACGCCCGGCTCGGGCCCGGGACACCTCGGCCTCTTCGGCTACGACCCGCTCGAATTCAAGATCGGTCGCGGGGCGCTGGAGGCCACCGGCATCGGCTTCGAGCTCGGCCCCAACGACGTCGCCGCCCGCGGCAACTTCTGCACGCTCGACTCCCAGGGCTTGATCACCGACCGCCGCGCCGGCCGGATCGCCTCCGAGGAAAGCTTCAAGGTCGTGGAGAGGCTCCAGGCCGTGAAGGTGCCGGGCGTGGAGGTGTTCGTGAAGCCGGTGAAGGAGCACCGCTTCGTGGTCGTGTTCCGCGGCCCGGGCCTCGACGGCCGCGTGGCCGACACCGACCCGCAGGCCACGGGCGTTCCGCCGCTCGCCCCGCAGCCACTCGACCCCGCCGCGCGGAAGACGGCCGAGGTCGCCGCCGAGTTCGTGACGCGGGCCCGGGCGATCCTCAAGGACGAGCCCAAGGCGAATGGCATGGTGCTCCGCGGCTTCGCCGCCAAGCCCGCCCTGCCCTCGTACGCCGACCTCTACGGCCTCCGCGCCGCGGCCATCGCCGTCTACCCGATGTACAAGGGCCTCGCACGGCTCGCCGGCATGACGCTCGTGGGCGAACCGCACACGCTCGCCGAGCAGGTGGACGAGCTCGCGAAGTGCTGGGGCGACTACGACTTCTTCTTCCTGCACTTCAAGTACACCGATTCCACCGGCGAGGACGGCGCCTTCGCCCAGAAGGTGCAGCGGATCGAGGAGCTCGACGCGATCCTGCCGCGGATCGAGGCCCTGAAGCCCGACGTCCTCATCGTGACCGGCGACCACTCCACGCCGAGCCGGCTCCAGAGCCACTCCTGGCACCCGGTGCCCACGCTCCTGGTGGCCGACACCTGCCGGCCGGACGGCCTCGTGAAGTTCTCCGAACGCGACTGCCTCCGCGGCGGCTTCGGCATCTTCCCGGCCAAGCATCTCATGCTCCTCGCCATGGCCCACGCGCAGCGATTCGGCAAGTACGGGGCGTGACAGACGCGTTCACACGGGCCTGACCGCGCCCGATGACGAGCCCGGTGGGCGGAAGCCGGAGGAGCCTTGGAGCCATGGCTCGCTTGGACGTCCCACACCGTGCGGGGTGCAGCCATGGATCCACAGCGACGGAGGCTTTCGCCCACCGGGCGTGACGGACGAGCGAAGGCGTCGAGTCTGAAGTAAAGTCGTTCTATGCCCCGCACCGCCGACGACGACCTGTTCCAAAGCTCGACGATGACGTTCGGCGAGCACTTGGAGGAACTCCGCACCTGCCTGCTGCGCGCCTCCGCAGGCCTGGCAGTGGCCGTTCTCCTCGGGTTCATGGTCGCCCGGCCCGTCGTGCACCTCATCGAGGACCCGCTGCGGCGGGCGCTCGGCGAGTACTACTCCGAGCGGGCCCTCGAGACCTTCGACGAATGGCGGCCGCGGACGCCCGGCGGCCCTGCCCTGCCCTACGAGCGGAGCGAGGTGGCCGACGCCATCGAGCGGCACGGGATGACGTTCGAACTGCGCGAGGTGCATCCAGACCGGCTCGCGCGGGCGCTCGGCACGGGAGGGCCCCCCGTGGCCTCGGGCACGGCCCCGGCGTTCGCCACCGACGCGCTCGTGCCGGTGCTGCTCTGGCAACCGCTCGCCCGCGATCCCCGCGTGAGCATCACCACGCTCTCCGCGCAGGAGGCCTTCGGGATCTACGTGAAGGCGGCGCTCGTGGTGGGCGTGGTGCTCGCCAGCCCGTGGATCTTCTACCAGCTCTGGACGTTCGTGGCCGCCGGCCTCTATCCGCACGAGAAGAAGTGGGTGTGGACGTTCCTGCCGATCAGCGTCGGCCTGTTCCTGGCCGGGGTGGTCCTGGCCTTCTTCTTCGTGTTCGACTTCGTGCTCGACTACCTGCTGCAGTTCAACGCCTGGCTGGGGCTCGATCCCGACCCCCGGATCAGCGAGTGGCTCTCGTTCGTGCTCCTCCTGCCGATCGGGTTCGGCCTGGGCTTCCAGCTGCCGCTGGTGATGCTGTTCCTGGAGCGGATCGGGGTCTTCGACGCCGCCGCCTACGCCGCGCAGTGGCGGATCGCGGTGCTCGTGATCGTCGTCGTGTCGGCCGTGCTCACGCCGGCGGATCCCTACAGCATGCTGTTCCTGGCGGCGCCCCTCTGCCTGCTGTACTTCGGCGGGATCGCTCTTGTCCGCTGGATCGGCGCCGGGGAGTCCGCCCCGCGGCGGCCGGTTCAGGTGGCGACGAAGGCCAGCCAATAGAAGACCAGGCCCGTGACCGCCGTGAGCCCGAGGTCGGCGGCTGCCAACCGGGCCATGAGGCGGTGCCGCGGTGCGTGGGCGTTGGGCAACGGCGGCACCGGGAACCGGGCCGCGGCCTCCCACACGACCCACGTCCAGAGCACGAGCGTCGACACCGCGAAGACGAGGTGGATGCCGAGGGCGCCGAGCACGCCCCCCGGCCACCACGGGCTTTCGGCCGCCCGGGGCCGCCAGTCGCTCACCAGCCGGATGTCGATCTCGAAGATCACGATCGCCGCCAGGAGCAGGCCCACGATCAGGAACTGCAGCCGCTTGTGGGCCAGGTACCGGCCCCGCCGGACCATCGCGATGCTCACCGCCAGCACGGGAAGCAGGGCCAGGAGGACCACGAGCACCACGTCCATCCCCACCGACGCCCGCGACCCCAGAAACCCGTCGATCCCCGGGAACGGCCGCATGGGCGGGGCACTGACGGTGGTGGACGGGGCCTCGATCTGCACGGTCTCTCCCGGTTCGCTGGCAATCTCGCCGCGATTGTAGCTACGATCGCGCCACCACGGCCGAGTGGCGAAACTGGCAGACGCACGGGACTTAAAATCCCGGGGAGAGCGATCTCCGTGCGGGTTCGATCCCCGCCTCGGCCACAGGAGGGGCCGTCTTCCCAGGCCAAAAGTCCGCGCCGCCGGCCCCGGTCGACCGGCCGCGTGGCGGTCTTGATTCGTCGGACGCCGGGCGTGTATCCACCCGACATGCCTCAGTCTGCCGCCTCCCCTGCCCCCCGAACCGCGGATCCGCTCGGCCGCTCGGCCGTCGTCTGGTTCCCGTGGCTGTGCGCACCGGCGTTCCTCCTGCTGCCGATCGCCGGCTGCGGCGTCGCCGCGGCCATCGGCCGGCCCGAATCCACGGCCACGACCGCGAAAACCCCCGCCGTGTCCCCGCCCCTGGTGCCGATCACGTCGGTCGTGACGGTTCTCCCGGCCCGGCGCTGAATCCACCGGCGGGTGGCGTGCTCCCGAGGAGCGAACTAGCTTTGCCGGTGGCGTCCGTCGGGGCGCCACGGAGAACCGGCATGTCGCTTCGATCCCGGATCGCGCTCGTCGCCACGCTGCTCGTGCTGGCCGCGGTGCTCGTGAACACGCTCCTGCAGACCTGGACGGCACGGCGGGCCGTGCTCGAGCAGACCCGCGTCGGCGGCGAGAGCATCGCCGAAGTCCTCGCGCGGGCGATCGCCTACGCCGACGTGGGGCCGTCCTCGGCCGGCGACGACAAGTTCGACCGCGGCGAGGACCTGCAGCGGCTCGTGGGGGAGCTCGTGGGCGGAGACATCCTCGAGGTGCGGATCCTCGATCCCCAGCTGGCGAACCTGGCGGCCCGGCGGACCAGCGACGCCACCGGCTCGACGGCCCCTTTGCCCATCGCCCAACAGGATGCCGCTCTCGCCCGCGACTCGATCTCCCGAGGCCGGCCCACGGGACGGTTCACCGCCGACGCCTACCGCGTGGCGGCGCCGGTGCGACGGGCCGACGGCCGCACGGCGGGA
>JBIIUP010000261.1:0-3890 GCA_044339885.1 Pirellulales bacterium
GATCGAGCTCGAGGACGTGGATCTCGAACGCCTCTGAACGGACGCAGGACACGCGGATCGGATGATCGCCAAACTCAAGAACCGGTTGGTCGAGCGGTGCGTCGCCTGGTGGCGGGCGCGGATGCCCACGCGCGAGGCGATCGTCGTCACGGCCCTGCTGGCGCTGATCTTCGAGCTGACGTACCTCGCGGCATTCTTCGTCCGCAGCGAGCTGCTCCTCAAGGCCTCCGACGCCAACACGATCCTGCGGACGATCGGCTTCGTCGTGACGGTCAAGCTGGTCGTCTTCTACTGGCGGGGCTTCTGCCACAAGCCCTGGCGGGCGGCCCGCTTCCAGGACCTCAACCGTCTGCTCCGCTCGGCCACGACCGTGCTGCTGGTGTTCGTGGCGTTCAACTACTTCGGCGGCCTTATCCCCGGCTGGGAGCCGATCCCGCGGTCGGTGCTCCTGCTCGACTGGATGTTCACGCTCCTGGGGGTCGGCGGCATGCAGGCCGTCGCCCGCAGCGTCTTCGAGGAGATCATGCCCGCCACGGCGGTCGGCGTGCAGCAGCCGGTGCTCGTCATCGACGCCTCTCCCGCCGGCCGCGACCTGGTCCGGGCCCTGGGAAAGCACCGCATCGCCGACTACTTCGTGGCCGGCGTGCTCGACGACGATCCGGATCGCTACGGCATGCACGTCGGCCGGGCGAAGGTGCTCGGCCCGATCGCCATGGCCCCGGCCTGCGCCGAGCGGCTCCGCGTCAAGAAGATCATCGTCCGGGAGGGCTCGATCTACGGGTCGCGGCTCCGCGCCCTCTGCGACGCCTGCGCCGCGATCGACGTCCGCGTGCGGATCGCCGAGCGGTCGCCCGATCCCACCGAAGCGGGCCCGGGCACGGGCCGGCGGCTGTCGATCGCGCCGCTGACGATCCGCGACATCGAGCTGCGCGACCTGCTCTCGCGGCCGCAGGCGAACCTCGACGACCACGATTCCCGCGTGCTCGCCTTCCTCGGCGGCAAGACGGTGCTCGTCACCGGGGCCGGCGGCTCGATCGGCTCCGAGATCTGCCGCCAGCTCCTGCGGTTCGATCCCGCGAAGCTCCTGCTCGTCGAGCGGTCGGAGTGCGGGCTGTTCTCGATCCACCGCGAGCTTGCCGCGGTGGCCGCCGGCGACACCGATCTCGTGCCGGTGATCTGCGACATCGGCAACGCCGAGCGGATCGACAGGCTGTTCACCGAGCACCGTCCGCAGGTCGTGATCCATGCCGCGGCCTACAAGCACGTCCCCCTCATGGAGGCGCATCCCGTCGAGGCGATCGAGAACAACGCGCTGGCCACGGCCAGCCTCGCCGAGATCGCCGACACCCACGGCGTCGAGGCCTTCGTCGCCCTCTCGACCGACAAGGCGGTGCATCCCTCGAGCATCATGGGGGCCTCGAAGCTCGTGGCCGAGCGGTTCCTCCAGGCGTTCGGCGCCGACTCGGCCACCCGCTTCGTGGCCGTCCGCTTCGGCAACGTCATCGGCTCCAGCGGCAGCGCCGTGCCGATCTTCCAGGAGCAGCTCGCCAAGCGGATGCCGATCACGGTCACCCACGAGGACGTCCGCCGATACTTCATGACGACCACCGAGGCGGCGCAGCTGGTGCTCCTGGCCGGCGCCCTGCCGGGCCGCGGCGGCACCTGCGTCCTGGAGATGGGCGAGTCGATCCCGATCGTGGATCTCGTGGCGAGCATCGCGTTCGTGATGGACATCCCGCCCGCCGATGTGCGGATCGAGTTCTGCGGCCTCCGCCCGGGCGAGAAGCTCGACGAGGAGCTGTTCTTCGAGGACGAGCGGCGCGAGGAGACGGGACACCCGCTGGTGATCCGGGTGAAGCGGCCGGCGCGGCCGCTGGCGGAGGTGCGGCAGTGGCTCGGCGAGCTGAAGAGCGTCGCCGCGGGCGATCCCGAGGCCGCCTTCCACACGCTCATGGACATCGTCGCCGCCGACTGCTCCAGCCTGGAGCCGGTGAACCCGCGGAGCGCCGAGCCCGGCCCGGTCGCCGCCCCGCCGCTGGCGGAGCAGCGGACATGAGCCAGCCCGGCACCGGCCCGGCACGGGAGCGCGGGCCGGAGTCGCCGCAGGGAGGCTGGCGGGTGCCGTTCGTGCGGCCCGACGTGCCGGAGTTCTCCGCCGTCGCCGCGGACTTCGAGGCGGCGATCTCCTCGGGCCTGCTCACGAAGGGCCCGCAACTGCAGCGGCTGGAAGAGGAGGCCGCGGCGGCGCTCGGCGTACGGCACGTCGTCGGCGTCTCCAGCTGCACGCTCGGCCTGACGCTCGTGCTGGAGTCGCTCGCCGAGGTGCGCCACCGCCGCGCAACCGGCTGCCCCGCGGCGGGCCGCTGTCCGCTGCCGGCCGGCGGGGCGGAGTCCGACCGCCACGAGGTGATCCTGCCGAGCTTCAACTTCCTGGCGGCACCGGCCGCGGTCGTGTGGGCGGGGTTCGATCCGGTGTTCGTCGACGTCGATCCCGACACCTTCACGATTGATCCGGCGGCCGTCGCAGCGGCACTGACGCCGCACACCGCGGCGATCATGGCCTGCCACACGTTCGGCTGCCCGTGCGACCTGCGGGCGCTGGAGGCGATCGCCGGGCGGGCGGGCGTGCCGCTGGTGGTCGACGCCGCCCACGGGCTGGGGACGCTCTCGGGCGGCCGGCACGTCGGCGCGGGGGGCCTCGCCCAGGTCTTCAGCCTCTCGCCTACGAAGCTCGTGGTCGCGGGGGAGGGGGGGCTCGTGGCGACCGATTGCGACTGCCTCGCCGACCTCGTGCGGATCGCCCGCGAATACGGCAACGACGGCCAGTACGGCTGCCGAATCCCCGGACTCAACGCCCGGCTCCCCGAACTGTCGGCGATCCTCGCCCGCTCTTCGCTTGCCAGGCTCGGCGATGTTTCGGCCCGCCGCCGGGAGGCCGCCGCGGCCTACGTGGAGACCCTGGCCGACCTGCCGGGCATCGGCTTCCAGGCCATCCCCCCGGGGGCCACGAGCAGCTGGAAGGACTTTTCGATCTCGGTCGATCCGGGGCGGGCCGCGCTCGGCCGCGACGCCCTGCGGAGCCGGCTGGCGGCGGCGGGAATCGACACCCGTGCCTACTACTCCCCGGCCTGCCACCAGATGGAGGCCTTTCGCGGCCACCTGCGCCCGGGCACCCGGCTGCCCGTCACCGAGCGGCTGGCGGCCACGCTGCTCTCCCTGCCGATGGGGGCCCACGTCCCTCCCGACGTCGCCCGCTGGATCGGGCGGGAGATTCGCGCCGCCCTGGGCCATGCGACAATCGGGCCGGCCCTTCCCGCGAGCGTCTCACGATGAAGCCCACCACCGGCCCGGATCTCTTCCCGTCGCTCGACTCGATCGAGCCGATCATCTGGCCGGGCGTCGCGATCGGGGTCTTCGTGACGACGGCGGTGCTCGTGGACCTCATGATCGTGCTCGCCGCCCGCTGGAGGCTCGTCGACCTGCCGAATCGCCGCAGCGCCCACGCCCTGCCCACGGCCCGTGGCGGCGGTGCGGCGATCGTGCTCACGGCGATGCTGGCGTCGCTCGCCATCGTCTTCCGCTGGCCGCCGGTGGCGGCGCAGGTGCTCGCGGGCATCTGCCTGCCCTGCATCGTGATCGCCTGCGTCGGCATGATCGACGACATCCAGCCGCTCGACGCCAAGCTGCGGCTGTTCATCCAGATCGCGGTCGGGGTCACGATGACGCTGATCCTCGGGCCGCTCAAGAGCCTCGGCATCCCGGGTGTCGGCTCGCTGGAGCTGGGCTGGGTCGGCTGGCCGCTGACGGTGATCTGGATCGTCGGCATGACCAACGCCTTCAACTTCATGGACGGCTCCGACGGCATGGCGGCCACGGCGGCCGTGGTGGGA
>JBIIUP010000004.1:0-40150 GCA_044339885.1 Pirellulales bacterium
CATGGCACGCCAGCTCGCGAAGATCCGCAACATCGGCATCGTGGCCCACATCGATGCCGGCAAGACGACGCTGACCGAGCGGATGCTCTTCTTCACGAAGACCAGCCATCGCCTCGGCGACGTCGACCGCGGCACGACGATCACCGACTTCGATCCCGAGGAGCAGGAGCGCGGGATCACCATCTACTCCGCCGCCGTCTCCTTCCAGTGGCGGGACGTGACGGTGAACCTGATCGACACCCCCGGGCACGTCGATTTCACGGCCGAGGTGGAACGCAGCCTCCGGGTGCTCGACGGGGCGGTGGTCGTGTTCAGTGCCCGCGAAGGGGTCGAGGCCCAGAGCGAGACGGTCTGGCGGCAGGCCGACCGATACGGCGTGCCGCGGATCGCCCTGGTCAACAAGCTCGACCGCGAGGGGGCCGACTTTCTGGGCACGGTCAGGCAGATCGAGAGCCGGCTGGGGGCGAAGCCCCTGGTGCTCCATCTCCCCCAGGGCCTGGGGCCGCCGCACGTGAAGGATCCCTTCCGTGGGATCGTGGACCTCGTCGAGATGCGGCTGCTGACCTTTCCGCCCAAGGAGGAGCAGCTCGCCGGCGGCGAGGGCCTGACGACGGTGATGTCCGGACCGATCCCGGCGGAACTGGCCGCCGCGGCTGCTACCCAGCGGGAGCAGCTCGTCGCCACCCTCTTCGACTTCTCCGACGAGATCGCGGAACTCGCCGTCGCCGAGCAGCCGATCCCCGCGGACCTGCTGCGGACGGCGATCCGCAGGGCCACGATCGCCCGGCAGGTGGTGCCGGTGCTCGCCGGCTCGGCCCTCGACTGCATCGGCATCCAGCCGGTGCTCGACGCGGTGGCCTGGTACCTACCGAGCCCGGCCGACGTGCCGCCGGTGGAGGGCATCGACCCCGCCCGGCTCGACGCGAAGAAGGGGGGTGCCGTGAAGCTCGTTCGCACGGCGGACCCGGCCGCTCCCTTCTGCGGTCTCGTCTTCAAGATCATCGCCGAGAAGCACGGCGACCTGTATTTCGTCCGCGTCTATTCGGGAACGCTCAAGGCCGGCAGCCGGGCGTGGAACCCGCTGAAGCAGAAGAAGGAGAACGTCGCCCAGCTCTGGCACGTGCAGGCCGATCGTCGCGAGCAGATCCAGGAGGCCTTCGCCGGCGACATCGTGGGGGTGATCGGACCGCGGGCGAGCGTCACCGGCGACACGCTCTGCGACGCCGCCGCGCCGATCGTGCTGGAGACGATCCAGTTCCCCGAGACCGTGATCTCGATGGCGATCGAGCCGGAGACGAGCCTGGAGCGGAAGAAGCTCGCCGAGACGCTCGAGATGATGAAGCGGCAGGACCCGACCTTCCGCGCGGTCGAGAGCGAGGAGACCGGACAGACGCTGATTTCCGGGATGGGCGAGCTGCACCTCGAGGTGATCCGCCATCGCCTGGAGCGGGATTTCAACCTCACGTGCCGCGTCCACAAGCCGCGCGTGAGCTACAAGGAGACACTCGGGCGGCCGGTCACCGTGTCGGCGACGATCAACCGCCTGGTCGGCGGCCAGACCCTCCAGGCCACCGTCACGCTGCGGGCCGAGCCGGTCGAGGCCCAGGGAGGCGTGACCGTGGAGCAGGGCTGGTTCCCGGAGAGCGAGGCCCTGGCCGCCCTGGCGGCGACGATGACGCAGTCGGTCCGCGAGAGCGCCGAGCGGGGCGGCCTCAAGGGCTGTCCGCTGTGGGCCCTGAGGGTCGTGGTGCTCGCGAGCCCGATCCCGGACCCGCCCCCCTCCGACGTGGCCCTGCGGATGGCCGCGGCGGAGGCGGTCGACCGGATGCTCGCCGAGGCGGGCACGGTGCTCCTGGAGCCGCTGATGCGGGTGGAGGTGAGCGTGCCGGAGGAGTACCTCGGCGACGTGATCAACGACCTCCAGCAGCGGCGGGGAATCATCACCGACACGGAGATCCGCGGCGGCGTGAACGTGCTCACGGCGGAGGCCCCGCTGGCGAGCATGTTCGGCTATTCGGCGGCCGTCCGGAGCGTCAGCCAGGGGAGGGCGAGCTTCACGATGGCGCCGCTGCGGTACGGGCCGGCCCCTGCCCAGGCGGCCGAGGCCTTCGTGTGACGGGGGCCATTCAAGCGGTCCCCGGGGCGGGATGAACCTGCGGTCTTTTGGGTGTGGCGATGGCGTTGTCGGTCGGGGGAGGGATGCTCCGCAGGGCCATGGTTTTCGGGCCGAGGTGGAACGTAGACTGCCGGTCGCTCCGCTACCCCGCGAACGAACACCCCGAGGTTGAGCACGATGGCACGAGCGTCGATCCTGGCCCTGTCTCTGGCACTGGCGGCCAGTGCCTGTTTCCAGACCTCCGCCGTCGTCGAGACGGAATCCCTGGTGGAGACGCCCGGCCTGGAGCCGATTTTCGACGGCCGGACCCTGGACGGCTGGGAGGGCGACCCCCGCCTCTGGAGCGTGAGGGACGGCGTGATCCACGGGGAGACGACGCCCGAGAACCAGGCCGTCGGCAACACGTTCCTGATCTGGCAGGGGGGCGAGCTCGCTGACTTCGACCTGCGGCTGTCGTTCCGTTGCCACGCCCCCGAGAACAACTCCGGCATCCAGTACCGCTCCCGGCACGTCACCGATGAGTCGGCCAAGAACCGGTGGGTCGTTCGCGGCTACCAGCACGAGATCCGCAACGAGAGCACCTTTCCCGACGTCTCGGGCTTCATCTACGACGAGGGGGGCAGCCGCGGCCGCATCTGCCCTGCCGGGGAGCGGGCCACGTGGGAAGCGGAGGGGGGCAGGCGGCTGCTGGGAACGCTCATCGACCAGGACGAATTCACCAAGCTCATGCGGATCGACGACTGGAACGACGTCGCGATCCGCGCCGAAGGCCGTCGCATCCGGCATTGGCTCAACGGCCGGCTGATCCTCGACTTCACCGACGACGACCCGGCCAAGGCCCTGGCATCCGGGGTCATCGCGCTGCAGCTCCACGCCGGCAAGCCGATGTGGGTGGAATACCGCGATATCCGGCTGAAAAAGCTGCCGTAGCGAGGGCGGTCGCCCTGCCCGTCCGCGGGTCAGACGGGTCGAATTCCCTCGGGTTTTCAGCCCCGCCGGCGTGGCTCACGGGTGCGAACCCCTCCGGCAGGGGCCGTCGGCCGGAGGGCGGCCGGTCAGGCGGCGTCACGGCGGCTCCGGAGCGGCCCCGATGTCCTTTCGACTCGCAACGGCGGATAGGCGGGGTGCATGGGCCGGAAAAATGCCGTGTGTTGACAGGCCGTCGATCGGCTTTTAGATTTCGTGACTCGATTCCGCAGCGACGAGACCTGGCCGTTTCCTACGGCCGGCGAGGTCGTCGCGAAAAAAGCCCCCCGCGGGGTTTTTCTTCCGGGTCGCTTGGCAGTTCATGCCGGGGCGGCCCTGCGATCGATGAACAGCGGGCGGTCGTGCATGGCCGCAGGCATTGGAGACGAGTCAACGTGGCCGGTCCGACGCAGGAAATCATCCGCATCCGCATGGAAGCCTACGACCACGCCGTGCTCGACCAGAGCGCGGCGGAGATCGTCGACACCGCCAAGCGGACCAACTCCGAGGTGCACGGGCCGATCCCGCTGCCCACGCGGATCGAGCGGTACACGGTGCTCTCCAGCCCCCATATCGACAAGAAGGCGCGGCAGCAGTACGAGATCCGCACTCACAAGCGTGTGATCGACATCGTCCAGGCGACCGCCAAGACGATCGAGGCTCTCAACAAACTGAGCCTGCCCGCCGGTGTCGACATCAAGATCAAGGCGTCCTCGCGTTCGTGACGCGGGGCGTTTTCGGCCCATCACGAGTCACCCACCAGAAGCACAGAGGAGCGCACGGCACGGCATGCTTGGAAGGCGTTGCGGGTAAGGCCCGGACCGGTCGTCCCTCGAGGGTCGACGGTATCGGTCCTGGTGCTCCCGCAGCCAGACGGCTTCGAGCGTGAACGGACGGATTCGGTTCCGGCGGATCGCGAAGGCGGTCCGCACGGGGGCGAACCCTGCCGGCGGTAGACGAACATGGCTGCATCCACGAAGACCACGGAAAAGGCGGGCCGTAAGGGGCTGCTCGGTCGCAAGGTCGGGATGACGCAGATCTTCGATGCCGACGGGTCCGCGGTGCCCGTGACCGTGATCGAGGCCGGTCCCTGTCCCGTGATGACGGTTCGCTCCGCCGAGCGTGACGGCTACGCGGCCGTCCAGCTCGGCTTTCTCGACAAGCCGCGTCGGCTGGCAAGCCGGTCGGTTCGCGGCCAGGTCGCCAGCCTCGAGGGGCGGCGCGCGAAGCGGCGTGCCGAGGCCGGCGTGGTGCCCGTCTCCCGGGCCGGCTGCGAGCCCCAGCGGTTCGTCCGCGAGCTGCGCGGGATCTACGACGGCGCCGAGGTGGGGCAGGTCCTCACGGTCGAGCTGTTCGAGGGCGTCGAGTACGTCGACGTCACCGGCACGACGAAGGGCCGCGGCACCGCGGGCGTCATGAAGCGGCACGGCTTCAAGGGGCAGCGTGCCAGCCACGGCGTGAAGAAGGTCCATCGCCACCAGGGTGGCACGAGCATGAACACCTCGCCGGCCCGCGTGTTCAAGGGCAAGCGGATGGCGGGCCGCTATGGCAACGAGCGGTCGACCATGCGGAACGTGAAGCTCGTGCGGGTCGACCGGGAGGGCAACCTGCTGCTCGTCCGCGGCGCCGTGCCTGGTCCGGTGGGCGGCTACGTGATCGTCCGGCAGACGAACAAGATCAAGCGGGTCGGCGTCGCCGCGCCGGCCGGCAAGAAGAAGGCTGGTGCCAAGTGAACCTCGCCGTCTACGACATGGCGGGCAAGCAGGTCGGCTCCTACGAGATCGACCCTTCCGAGCTCGCGCCGAAGGTCAGCAAGCAGCTGCTCCACGACGCCGTCGTCATGTACCAGGCAAACCTGCGGCAGGGCACGCAGAAGACCAAGACCCGGGGCGAGGTCGCCGGCTCCACCAAGAAGCTCTACCGGCAGAAGGGCACGGGCAACGCCCGGGCCGGCGCCCGGCGGAGCGGCACCCGGCGCGGCGGCGGTCACATCTTCGCCAAGCGGCCGCGCGACTTCGGTTGGCGGATGCCGCGGAAGTCGCTGCAGGCGGCGACGCGGATGGCCCTGGCCTCGCGGATCGCTGACGACGAGGTGAAGCTCGTCGACGGCCTGGCCGTCGCCTCTCCGAAGACGTCGGTGGTCGCCCGGTTCCTCGAGGCGATCGGCGTCGACGGGGCGACCGTGCTGGTGGCTCCCGAGAAGCATGACGCCAACCTCTGGAAGAGCGCCCGCAACATCGACGGCGTTTCGGTGTCGCCGGTCGGCGAACTCAATGCCTGGTCGATCCTGCGGCCGCGGTCCATCGTGATGACGAAGGCGGCGATCGAGTCCTTCCGCGCGGGCGCCGCCAAGGCCGCTGTTCCGGCCGGCAAGTCCAAGGCGAAGCCCAAGCCCAAGGCCAAGCCGAAGGCCGACGCCAAGGCCAAGAGGCCAGCCCGGACCGCGGGCAAGAAGGCGGCTGGCCGCACAAAGGAGGCGACCTGATCCATGGCCGTTCCCGTCCCTCCCGCTCCCGCCCTCACGCCCCGGCTCGCCCCGCACCAGGTGATCGTGCGTCCGCTGGTCACCGAGAAGGGCATGCACCGGGCCACCCGGCACAACGCCTACTCGTTCGAGGTCGTTCCCGACGCCACGAAGGCCGACATTCGCCGGGCAGTCGAGGAGATGTTCAGCGTCAAGGTGGAGAAGGTGGCCGTCCAAAACCGCGTCGGCAAGATGCGGCGCAGCCGGGTCCGCCGCACCAGCACGAAGGCCTGGAAGAAGGCCGTCGTGACGCTCAAGCCCGACTTCAAGATCAACCTGTTCTAGTCATCCCTCTTCGCCGCGCCGGACCGATCCAGGGCCACCTCAAACACACGCATCATCATGGGCATCCGCAGCTACAACCCGACCAGTCCCGGCCGCCGCGGCGCGAGCGTCTCCGACTTCGCGGAGCTGACGCCCGGGGCCGCAGTCCCCAAGACGCTGCGGGTCCGCAAGCACAAGACCGGTGGCCGCAACAACCAGGGCAAGATCACCTCGCGGCATCGCGGCGGCGGGCACAAGCAGCACTACCGGCTCATCGACTTCCGTCGCAACAAGGACGGTGTTCCTGGCAAGGTGCATTCCATCCAGTACGACCCCAACCGCACCTGCCGTGTGGCGCTGGTGAACTACGTCGATGGCGAGAAGCGATTCATCCTGGCTCCCGAGGGCCTCGTGGTCGGCGCGACCGTGCAGAGCGGCGCAGCGGCCCCCCCGGAGGTCGGCAACTGCCTGCCCATGTCGGCCATTCCGCTGGGCATGCAGGTCCACAACATCGAGCTCCAAGAGGGGCGGGGTGGCCGCCTCTGCCGCTCGGCCGGCTCGTCGGCGGTGCTCGTGGCCCGCGAGGCGCAGTGGGCCCAGATCACTCTGCCCTCCGGTGAGATCCGCAGGGTGCCGGCGTCCTGTCGCGCCACGATCGGGGCGATCGGCAACTCCGAGCACATGAACGTTCGCCTCGGGAAGGCCGGCCGCAGCCGCTGGATGGGCATCCGGCCCCACGTCCGGGGCACGGCGATGAATCCGATCGATCATCCGCACGGCGGTGGCGAAGGCCGGACGAAGGGGGGTCGCCATCCGGTGAGCCCAACGGGCAAGAGCGCCAAGGGCGGCGGCACGCGGAAGCCGCGGAAGCCGTCGGGCGCCGCGATCATCCGGCGGCGGAAGAGCCGGCGGTACGGGCAGCTGAAGCTGAGGTAGGAGCCACGTAGTCCGGGCCGCGGCCCGGCGAGGAAATCATGGGACGCAGCGCAAAAAAGGGGCCGTACGTCGACCCCCGGGTGTTCGAGAAGGTCGAATCGCAACTCTCCAGCGGCAAGCGTGATCCGATCAAGACCTGGTCGCGGTCGTGCACGATCGTGCCGGAGTTCATCGGCCTGACGTTCATGGTCCACAACGGCAAGCAGCACCTGAAGGTGTTCGTCACCGAGGATATGGTGGGCCACAAGCTCGGCGAATTCGCCCCCACGCGGACGTTCCGCGGCCACGGTGGCAAGGTCAAGGAAGCGGCCCCCGCGGGCGGCGGCAAGTGACGGCCCGGAAGGGCAGGTGAACGATGGCATACACGGCAACCCACAAGTACGCCCGGATCAGTGCCCGCAAGGTGCGGGCACTGGCCGACCTCGTCCGCGGCAAGTTCGCCGACGAAGCGCTCGACATCCTGCGGTTTCAGCCGCATCGCGGCGCCCGCATGCTCGAGAAGGTGATCAAGAGCGCCCTCGGCAACGCGGAGCACCAGCAGGCGGCCGGCGTGGACGACCTCGTCGTGGTCGACGCCCGTGTCGACGGCGGGCCGATGTTCAAGCGGATCCGGCCGCGGGCCCGCGGCATGGCGTTCGGGATCAAGCGACGGATGTCGCACATCAAGGTGGCCCTCGATTCGGTGGCCGTCGACGAGGCCGCCGCCCCGGCGGGCGAGTGAGGAGGAATCATGGGTCAAAAAGTTCATCCCGTCGGCTTCCGTACCGGCATCACCGAGCCGTGGAAGAGCCGCTGGTACGCCGCGAAGAAGGACTTTCGCGTCCTCCTCATGGAGGACGTGAAGGTGCGTCACTTCCTCAAGACGAAATATCGCGCGGCCGCCATTCCCAAGATCGAGATCGAGCGGACCCGCGACGAGGTGAAGGTGATCCTCCACTCGGCACGACCCGGCGTGATCATCGGCCGCAAGGGGCAGGACGTCGACCGCCTGCAGGGCGAGCTGCAGGAGCTCCTCGGCCGTCGCGTCAACCTCAAGGTCGAGGAGGTGGGGCGTCCGGAGATCCAGTCGCAGCTCATCGCCGAGGACATCGCCGACCAGCTCTCGAAACGGGCGGCGTTCCGGCGGACGCTCAAGCGCGCGATCGACGCCACGATGGACGCCGGCGCGAAGGGCGTGAAGATCCAGCTCGCCGGACGGCTCGGGGGGGCGGAGATGTCACGGTGTGAGAAGGCGATCGCCGGCTCGATGCCCCTGTCGACGCTCCGGGCCAAGATCGATTACGGGTTCTGCGAGGCTCCCACCGCGCAGGGCAACATCGGAATTCAGGTGTGGGTGAACCAAGGAACGTACGAGGAGACCGGCGATGGCGCTGATGCCCAAGAGGGTCAAGCACCGAAAAAGCCAAAGAGGTCGTATAAGAGGTGAGGCCACCCGCGGGAACCGCGTGGTGTTCGGCGACTTCGGCCTCCAGGCCGAACAGCCGGGCTGGCTCGCCGCTGCGACGATCGAGGCCGGCCGCATCGCGGCCCAGCAGTACCTCCGCACGGAGGGCCGGCTGTTCGTGCGCGTGTTCCCCCACAAGTCGATCACGTCGATCCCGCTCGAGACCCGAATGGGCAAGGGCAAGGGTGAGCCGGAGTTTTGGGCGGCGGTCATCAAGCCGGGCATGATCCTTTACGAAATCGGCGGGGTGACCGAGGAAGCTGCACGGATCTGCATGGCCAGGCTCGCGCACAAGATGCCGCTCCGGGTGCGGTTCGTGAAGCGGCGGGCGATGTAGCGAGACAGGACGGCGACGAGCCGACGGAACAACGACATGAACAAGGCACGAGAACTGCGGGACATGGCCGACGAGCAGATCCGGCTCATCTGGAAGGATGCCGCCGAATCCCTGTTCCGGCTGCGGATCCAGGCCCAGACGGAGAAGCTCGCCGCCCCCTCGGAGAAGCGGAAGCACCGGCGCACGATCGCCCGCTGCCAGACGATCCTGGCCCAGCGGGGAACCCTCGTCCCGGCGGCGCCCGCCGACGCTGATGGCCAGACCGCTGATGTCCAGCACGACAAGCACGCCAAGCGGCACCGGGCCAGCGGCCGCGCCAAGCTCCGGGCCCGCGGTCCCGGCGAGGTGGCGACGCGGCGGACATTCAAGAATCGCACGCAGAGCGGCAAGTAACGAGGAACCCAGTCGATGCCCAAGCGAGTCGAGACCGGAACGGTGACCAGCGCCGCCGCGAGCAAGACGCGGCGCGTGGAGATCCCGCGGATCATCCGCCATCCGAAGTACGGACGGATCCTTCACCGGCGGACGGTCTGCCACGTCCACGACGAGAACGAGGAGTCGCAGCCCGGCGATCTCGTGGAGATCGTCGAGTGCCGCCCGCGGAGCCGGCTGAAGCGGTGGGAGCTCGTCCGGGTGGTGGAGAAGAGCAGGGCGGTCGACGTGGCCTCGCTCCGCAGCGGTGCCCGGGCGACCAAGCTGCGTGAGACCGCCGCCAAGGCCGAGGAGGCGCGGGCCGCCGGCACGGAAGGACAATCCACATGATCCAGATGCAGACGCGGCTCGTCGTCGCGGACAACACGGGAGCCAAGGAGGTGATGTGCTTCAAGGTGCTGGGCGGGAGCCGCAAGCGGACCGCCGGCCTGGGGGACGTCATCGTGTGCAGCGTGAAGAGCGTGATTCCCGGGAGCGACGTCAAGAAGAAGGCGGTCGTCAAGGCGGTCGTGGTGCGGTGCAAGAAGCCGACCCGCCGGACCGACGGCAGCTACGTGCGTTTCGACACCAATGCCTGCGTGATCATCGACAACGAGAAGAATCCGAAGGGCACGCGCATCTTCGGGGCCGTCGCCCGCGAGCTGCGCGACCGGAACTTCATGAAAATCGTCAGCCTGGCGAGCGAGGTGGTGTGATGCTGATCAAGTCGGGCGATCTCGTCGAGGTGCGGTCGGGCAACGCCAGGGGCACGCGGGCCAAGGTGCTCTCCGTGCTGCCTGCGAAGGCGGCCGGCCAGCCGGATCGGGTCGTCGTCGAGGGCGTGAACCGCGTCTACCGCCACATCAAGCGGAGCCAGAAGAATCCGCAGGGTGGGCGGCTCAGCAAGGAGCTGCCGATCGACGCCTCGAACGTGCTGATCGTCTGTTCGGCCTGCGGCAAAGCCGTGCGGCTGGGGGCGCGGTCGGCCACCGACGGGAGCAAGGTGCGGGTCTGTCGAAAGTGTGGTGCCGAGCAGGGCACGCTGCGACGGCCCAGGACCAGGGCGGCGAAGGCCTGACGGGCGTCGGGTCGCGAGAACACATACGGAACGAGACACGAGAGGGTCGGCTGCGATGGCGAAGAAGAGCAAGGCGGAAGGGGCTGCGGCGGTCGCGCCGGCGGGCACGCCGCGGATGCTGGAGCACTACGTGACCACGGTGCGTCCGCAGCTGGCGAAGGCGCTCGGCCGGGACAACCCGCACGCGATCCCGAAGCTGCAGAAGATCGTGATCAACATGGGCGTCGGCGCGGCCGTGACGGAGAAGAAGTACCTCGAGGAGGCGATCGGGGCCCTGACGCAGATCTCCGGCCAGAAGCCGGTCGCCACGATCTCGAAGGCCGCCGTCGCCGGCTTCAAGCTCCGCGAGAACCTGCCGATCGGCTGCAAGGTCACGCTCCGCGGCCGCCGGATGTACGAGTTCCTCGATCGGCTCGTCTCGCTGGCGCTGCCGCGGGTCCGCGATTTCCGCGGCCTGTCGAGCACGGCCTTTGACGGCCACGGCAACTACAGCCTCGGGCTTTCCGAGCAGATGGTGTTCCCCGAGATCAACCCCGACAAGTACACGCGTCCGCAGGGCATGCACATCACCCTCGTGACGTCGGCGCGGTCCGACGACGAGGCCCGGCAGTTCCTCCGGGCGATGGGCATGCCGCTGAAGAAGGAGGGCGAGGGCGACGCCGCAGCCTGACGCGGCGCCACCGGAGCAAACGACCATGGCAAGCAAATCCAAGATCGCCGCCGCCAAGCGGAAACCGAAGTTTTCCACACGGATCGTCCGCCGCTGCATGCTCTGCGGCCGGCCGCGGGCCGTGTATCGCAAGTTCGGCACCTGCCGCATCTGTTTCCGGAAACTGGCCGACCAGGGCTGCATTCCGGGCGTCAAGAAGGCCAGTTGGTAGCGCGGGGTTCCGCAGGCACGACTCGAGAATTCACGAGAGGGTTCCGCTGACATGATGACCGACCCCATCGCCGACATGCTCACCCGCATCCGCAACGCCGTGCGCGTCGAACGCGCCACGGTCGATGTGCCGCTTTCAAAGGTGAAGCGTGGCGTGGCGGAAGTGCTCAAGCGGGAAGGCTTCATCTGGGACTGGCGCGAGGTCGACGCGCAGCCCGTGCCCCATCTCCAGCTCGAGCTGAAGTACGGACCCAACGGCGAGCGGCTGATCCGGCACATCAAGCGGGTGAGCACGCCCGGCCGCCGCGTGTTCAGCCGGTCAGCCCGGCTCCGTCCGGTGCTCGGTGGCATGGGGATCTCCATCCTCTCCACCTCCAGCGGCGTGGTGAGCGACCGCGAGGCACGGCAGCGGAAGCTCGGCGGCGAAGTCCTCTGCGAACTCTGGTAGTCGGAAAGGTTTCACGACGATGTCGCGTATCGGCAAAGCTCCGGTTCCGTTGCCCAAGGGGGTCAAGGCAGCCGTCCAGAAGGATGTGCTGACCGTGGAGGGTCCCCTCGGCAAGCTCGAGCAGCGGCTGCACCCGGCCGTCACGGTGACGGTCGACCCCGCGGCGAGCGTGCTCAGCGTCGTCCGCGAATCCGACAACCGCGTGTCGCGGTCGGTGCACGGGCTGACCCGGGCGCTGGCGGCGAACATGGTCGAGGGCGTCTCGAAGGGCTATGAGAAGAAGCTGGAGATCGTGGGCGTCGGCTACCTGGCGGCGATCCAGAAGAACGTCCTCCAGCTCCGCGTCGGGTTCGCCAACGAGCTGCAGGTGCCGATCCCGCCCGGGCTCACGGTCACCTGTCCCGATCAGACGCACATTTCCATCAAGGGCATCGACAAGCAGCTCGTCGGGCAGTTCGCCGCCGAGGTGCGGGCCCTGAGGAAGCCCGAGCCGTACAAGGGCAAGGGCATCCGGTACGAGAACGAACAGGTCCGTCGCAAGGCCGGCAAGGCCGTGACGAAGTAAGGGCACCACCATGGAACACTCCCGCGTCATCCTCAGGCAGCGTCTGCGTCGCCGGCACCGCGTCCGCCGCTCGATCCGCGGCACGGCGGACCGCCCCCGGCTCTGCGTCTTCCGCACGCACAAGCACATCTACGCGCAGGTCATCGACGACGCGGCCGGCCGGACCCTCGCCTCGGCCAGTTCGCGCGACAAGCAGATCCGCGACGGCCTGGGCTTCGGCGGCAACAAGCAGGCCGCGGAGGCGATCGGCCGCGCGGTGGCGGAGCGGGCCAGGGCGGCGGGAGTGACGAAGGTCTGCTTCGACCGCGGCGAGTTCCGCTACCACGGCCGCGTGGCGGCCCTGGCCGACGCGGCCAGGGCGTCCGGCCTCGAGTTCTGATTCACGACGGGCAATTCATCACCGGAGGCTGAGCAAACGTGTCGACAGGCAAAGAGTCCCGCACGGGCGAGTTCGTCGAGAAGGTGGTGAAGGTCCGGCGGTGCGCCACCGTCGTGAAGGGCGGTCGGCGATTCAGCTTCGCCGGGCTCGTCGTCGTGGGCAACGGCCGCGGCAAGGTGGGCTGCGGCTACGCAAAGGCGAACGAGGTCCCCCCCGCCGTCGAGAAGGCGATCAAGGACGGGATGAAGAACCTCATCGAAGTCCCAGTCGAGTCGGGCACGATCCCGCACCGCGTCGAGGGGCACTACGAGACGGCCAAGGTCATTCTCCTCCCCGCGAGTCCCGGCACGGGCATCATCGCCGGCGCGGCGGTGCGGGCCGTCTGCGAGTCGGCCGGCATCCACGACGTGCTCACCAAGGCCCACGGCTCCACGAACCCCGTCAACCTCGTGAAGGCGGCACTCGAGGCCCTCAAGCAGCTCCGCACCAGGGCCGAGGTGGAGCGGTTGCGGGGCGTGTCGCTCTCGTAGGAAATCCCATGAAGCTCAACGACGTCAATTCGGGCATCCACAAGAACACGAAGCGGCTGCGGGTCGGTCGGGGGCCAGGCTCAGGCCGGGGCCGCACGGCCGGCCGCGGCAACAAGGGGCAGGGCCAGCTCGCCGGCTGGTCCGCGCCGGCGATCTTCGAGGGCGGCGGCACGCCCCTCATTCGGCGCATTCCCAAACGCGGATTCCACAACGCCTACGGGCGGATCGTGAAGGGCATCAACGTGGCGGTGCTCGACGAGGCGTTCGCCGCGGGTTCCGACGTCACCCCGGCGACCCTCAAGGCGGCCGGCCTCGCCAAGGGAATCTGGCAAGACCTCAAGATCCTGGGCAACGGCAGCCTCTCGAAGCCGCTCAAGGTCTCGGCCCATCACTTCACCGCCCAGGCCCGCCAGAAGATCGAGGCGGCCGGCGGCACGGTGACGGTCCTCCCCGGCCCCGCGGCGCTGGAGCGGAAGATCGGCAAGGCGCAGGCGTCGCGGAAAAAGCCCGCCGGCGGGTAGGGTATGGCGGCGGCGTCGCCGCCCAATGTCCCAGGAGCCTCGTCCGTGCTGGAAAAAATCCGTGTCATCTTCACGATTCCCGAACTGCGGCAGAAGATCCTGCTGACGTTGGGGCTGCTCGCCATCTACCGCGTGGGCTGGCAGGTGCCCCTGCCCATCGTCGATGCCAAGGCGATGTCGGCGTTCGCCGAGCAGACCGGGGGGATCGGGGACCTGCTCAAGACGGTCGCGGTCTTCTCGGCCAGCCAGTTGTCGCAGGCGACGATCTTCGGCCTCGGGATCATGCCCTACATCTCGGCCTCGATCATCTTTCAGCTCCTGGGCACCGTCTGGCCGCCGCTGGAGCGGCTCCAGAAGGAGGGTGAGGCCGGCCGCAAGAAGATCAACGAGTACACGCGGTACGCCACCGTCCTGATCTGCGTCGTCCAGAGCTGGGCCTACGTGGCGTTCCTCTCCTCGGCCCGGGTCGGGGAGCAGTCGCTCATCCAGCAGAGCTTCCTCGTCGACGGCCGGTTGCCGCTCGTCTGGCAGTTCGTCGCGGTGATGACGATGACCGCCGGCACGATCTTCCTCATGTGGCTCGGCGAGCAGATCGACGAGTTCGGCATCGGCAACGGGATCAGCCTCCTGATCATGGCCGGCATCCTCGCCGCCATGCCCAGCGCGCTGATGGAGCTGGGCAGCGAGACGAACTGGGAGGTGGGCGGCGGCGGCGGCAAGCTGGGCATCGAGACGATCCTCGTGCTCGCGGCGCTGTTCGTGGGCGTCGTCGCGGGCGTCGTCTTCATGACTCAGGGCCAGCGGCGGATTCCCACGCAGAGCGCCAAGCACGTCCGCGGACGGCGGGTGTACGGCGGGACGAGGCAGTACCTGCCGCTGCGGGTCAATCAGGCCGGCGTGATGCCGATCATCTTCGCCAGTTCGCTGCTGCTCTTTCCGCAGATGTTCTTCCAGTACCTGGCGAGTGCGTTCCCGGGCAGCGACGTCCTGCGTTCGCTCTACGAAGCGTTCACCCGCGGTCAGTCGTATCTCTACAACCTCTGCTACATCGCGCTCATCTACTTCTTCTGCTACTTCTGGACGGCGATCACCTTCAATCCGAAGGAAATGGCGGACAACCTCAAGAACTTCGGCGCCTTCATTCCGGGCTACCGGCCCGGCAAGAGGACGGCCGACTACCTGGAGCGGGTGATGGAGCGGATCACCTACGTCGGCGCCGGATTCCTGGCCCTCGTGGCCGTGATCCCCACGATCGTGGGCGGGGCGCTGGGCATCCCGGCCCAGATCGCAAGTTTCTATGGCGGCACGGGTCTGCTGATCGCCGTGAGCGTCGCGTTCGACCTCGTGCAGAAGATCGACAGCCACCTCGTGATGCGGAACTACAGCGGCCTTCTGGAAAAGGGCTGAGGACGAGGACGGTGATCGAACGAGGCGGGCACGGCATGCGGATCATCCTCATCGGACCCCCCGGCGCGGGGAAGGGCACCCAGTGTCAGAGGCTGGCCGGCATGCTCCGCGTGCCGCACCTCTCGACGGGCGAGATGCTCCGGGCCGCCGTCGTCGCGGGAACGCCGGAGGGACGCGAGGCGGCCGACTATATGCGGCACGGCAGGCTCGTCCCCGATCCCATCATCGTGGGCATGGTGATCGCCCGCCTCCAGTCGGTCGACTGCCGTGACGGCTGTCTGCTCGACGGATTTCCCCGCACCCTACCGCAGGCGGCGACGCTCGACGACCTGCTCGAGCGGCAGGCCATGTGCGTCGACGGGGTCATCGAGCTCGCCGTGCCCCGCGACGAGCTCGTGCGGCGGATGCTCGCCCGCAGACGGGCCGACGACGACCCGGAGATCTTCGCCAAGCGGATCGTGAGCTTCGAGGAACAGACGGCCCCGCTCCTGGAGTACTACGCCAGGCAGGGGAAGCTCGTCAGCATCGACGGGCTGGGGTCGGCCGACGAGATCTTCGCGCGGGTGCGCGGTGCCATCGAGCGGTTCGGAGCCCGCGCCGGCCGCCTGTGAGCGGACTCGGGTCGTCGCATCCAGGCATCGCCGGTGACTTGGCCGGCGCGCAGACTCGACTTCGGGGCGGTGTATACTCGGCCTATCGTTCATTCCTCGCAGGGGCTTTGGCTGCACCGTGGTGAATCTTCGTTCGGCCCGAGAGATCGCGCTCATGCGGCGCGCGGGGCTCGTCGTGTGGGGCGCACACCAGGAGGCGGCGAAGCTGGTGCGGCCCGGCGTGACCACCGGGGAGATCGACGCGGCCGTCGACCGCTTCTTCGAGTCCCAGGGGGCCGTGGCGCTCTTCAAGGGCGTGCCCGGCAAGGTGCCGTTCCCGGCGGCCTGCTGCATCTCGGTGAACGACGAGGTCGTCCACGGGATTCCCGGCCCGCGGGTGCTGCGGGAAGGGGACGTCATCAGCATCGACACCGGCTGCTCCGTCGGCGGCTGGTGCGGCGATGCGGCCATCACCCACCCCGTGGGACGGGTCGAGCCCCGGGTTCAGGAGCTGCTGGACGTGACGTCCGGCGTGCTCGCCCTGGCGATCCAGCTCATGGCCTCGCGGAACCGCTGGAGCGACGTGGCCACCGAGATGGCGAAGTATGTCCGGGACCACGGTTTCTCCGTGGTGGAGAACTTCGTCGGCCACGGCATCGGCCGGACCATGCACGAGGATCCCCAGGTCCCGAACTTCTGCACCCCCGCGTTCCGCAGGAACCACGACTTCGAGCTCGAGGCCGGTCTGGTGATCGCGATCGAGCCGATGGTCAACATAGGCACGAAGAAGGTCCGTCTGCTGGCGGACCACTGGACCCAGTCGACCGTGGACGGCCTGCCGAGCGCGCACTTCGAGCACACCGTCGCGGTGACCGACGGCGGCCCGGTCGTGCTGACGGCAGCCCCCGCTGCCGGGGAGCAGGTCGGGTCGGCGGGTTCCGCGGCCTGAGCCGCCAGGGCCCGAAAAAATGGCCTTCGGGCGACACCCCCTTGTGGACGCGTCCCGGCGTTTTTATAGTTTGGAGCTCCCTCCAAGCCTCCCCATCCTGTCGCAACGTGGCCGGTGACGTCCACGAGTGGTCATGAAGGTTCGCGCCAGCGTCCGTCGCATGTGTGAGAAGTGCAAGATCGTTCGGCGCCGCGGCGTCGTGTTCGTGGTCTGCGCTGATCCCCGCCACAAGCAGCGGCAGGGGTGAGAAGGTCCGAGGAGCGCTGCCGCCGGTGCCGGTGCGGGTGTTCCGCTCCGTCATGGCGGAATGCGTCCGCATGCCGTCCGTCCTCCGGGCGTCGGTGTCGGACGGGTCGATTTCGAGAATCGGGAATCCTGCCATGCCGCGTTTGATGGGCGTCGACATCCCCTCCGAGAAGAAGACCATCTTCTCGCTGCAGTACCTCTACGGCGTCGGCCCCCGGGTGGCGCGTGACCTGTGCCACAAGGCGGGTGTCGATCCGCTCGTGAAGGCCCGCGAGCTTCACGAGGACGAGCTCGCCCGGCTGGCATCCCTGCTCGACAAGGACTACGTGGCCGAGGGCCAGCTCCGCCGGCAGGTCGCCCAAAACATCTCGCGGCTGAAGGACATCGGCAGCTACCGCGGGCTGCGGCACCGGCGCGGCCTGCCCGTCCGCGGCCAGCGGACGCGGACGAACGCCCGCACTCGCAAGGGGCCGAAGAAGACCGTCGCGGGCAAGAAGGGCGTGAAGGACCTCAAGTGAGGCCGGTCGGCCCCGTGGAATCACTCCGAGAGCACCCAGCGAAAGCAGTTTCATGTCGAAGGTAGCCAAATCGAAGAAGAAGAGCGTGACGGCGGGCATCGCCTTCATCACGGCCAGCTTCAACAACACGACCGTGACCATCACCGACACGCGGGGCGACACGCTCTGCTGGGCGAGTGGTGGCACCTGCGGATTCAAGGGCAGCCGCAAGGGCACGCCGTTCGCGGGCCAGTGCGCCGCGCAGCAGGCCGCCGAAAAGGCCGCGAAGTTCGGCGTCAAGGAACTCGAGGTGCGGGTCAAGGGTCCGGGGAGCGGTCGCGAGAGCGCGATCACGGCCCTCCAGGCCGCCGGCATGAACGTCAAGAGCATCGAGGACATCACGCCGCTGCCGCACAACGGCTGTCGGCCGCCGAAGAAGCGAAGGGTCTGATCCATGGGACGAATCACCGGGCCGGTCTGCCGCCTCTGCCGCCGTGACGGGCTGAAGCTCTTCCTGAAGGGGAGCCGCTGCGACACGCCGAAGTGCGCCTTCGAGCGCCGGTCCACGCCTCCGGGCATGGTGCAGAAGCGGCGGAGCAAGGCCACCGACTACGGCCTGCGGCTCCGCGAGAAGCAGAAGGTCAAGCACTTCTACGGCGTGCTCGAGCGGCAGTTCCGCACTTACTTCGCCCGGGCCGAGCGGGGCAAGGGCAACACCGGCGAGACGCTCATGTCGCTCCTCGAGCGGCGGCTCGACAACGTCGTGCACCGTCTCGGCTTCGCCCCGTCCAGGGCGGCGGCGCGGCAGATGGTCATGCACGGTCACATGACCGTCAACGGCCGACGGGTCGACGTGCCCAGCTACCAGGTGAAGGCCGGGGATCTCGTGCGGGTCAAGAATCGGAAGCAGAGCCTGCAGCTCGTGCACGCCGCCCTCGCCGAGTTTCGCCGTGAGGTCCCCGACTTCCTCTCGCGGGGTGAGGGGGCGATTCCCGAGGGCAGGGTCGACCGTCTGCCCGCCGCCGAGGACGTCTCGGTCCCGGTCCAGGCGAACCTGATCATCGAGTTGTGCTCGAAGTAACCTTGAGCGGTCGCGGCGGTCCGACGCACCGGCAACGAACATTCATCGACAGGAGGAACGAGGCATGCATATCCGCTGGCGCGGTCTGGAGCTTCCCGGTTCGGTTGTCGCCGACCAAAAGACGCTGACGTCGACCTACGGCAAGTTCGTGGCGGAGCCCTTCGAGCGGGGCTTCGGGACGACGGTGGGGAATAGCCTGCGGCGGGTGCTGCTCTCGAGCCTCGAGGGAAGCGCCGTCACGCAGATCAAGGTCGGCGGCTCCCTCCACGAGTTCACCACCATCAAGGGCGTGCTCGAGGACGTCACCGACATCGTGCTCGCCGTGAAGAGCCTCGTGGTGAAGAACCACAGCGAGTCCACCCGGGTCATCCGCATCGAGAAGAGCAGCAAGGGGCCCGTGACGGGGGCCGACATTCAGACGGACGAAGCCGTGGAGATCGTGAACAAGGATCTCGTCCTGGCGACGCTCACCGACGACGTGCCCTTCGAGATCGAGATGGTGGTCGAGAACGGCCGCGGCTACGTTCCCGCGAGCGAGCAGGGGCAGGAGTCGCAGGAGATCGGCATCATTCCGCTCGACGCGGTGTTCAGTCCCGTGACCCGGGTCAAATACGAGGTCGAGGAGACCCGCGTCGGCCAGAAGACCAACTACGACAAGCTCACGCTCGAGATCTGGACCAACGGGACCGTGACGCCCGAGATGGCCCTCGTCGAGGCTGCCAAGATCCTGCGGAAGCACCTCAATCCGTTCGTCGGCTACACCGAGCCGGGCCCGGCGTTGAGCGTGCCGGCGGCCGCCGGCGTCCTCAGCGTCGAGGCGCCGTTGGAGAGCCGGCTGGGCATGCTGGTCTCCGATCTGCGGCTCTCGCTGCGGTCGAGCAACTGCCTGGAGGAGGCCGGAATCGCCTCGTTGCGGGAACTCGTCTCGCGTTCGCGTGACGAGTTGCTCGAACTGAGGAACTTCGGCGAGACCAGCCTGCAGGAGGTCGAGGAGAAGCTCCGCGAACTGGGGCTGAGCCTCGGCATGGACGCCCCGGCCGGTGCGGGCGTCTGACGGCGGGCGATCACGCCCCGCGAATCGAGTCGAAAGGGAACTCCATCATGCGTCATCGTCGAAAGGGCCGTGTACTCGGCCGGAGCCCAGCGCACCAGCGTGCGCTCCTGAGGAACCTGGCGGCCGCCCTCATGCTCACGGAGCAGGAGCACGAGGCCGATGCCGTGGGAGCGCCGAAGGTCGCCGGCCGGATCGTGACCACCGTCGCCAAGGCCAAGGAGGTGCGGCCGCTCGTCGAACGGTGCATCACCGTCGCCAAGCACGGCCTCGGGGCCCTGGACAAGGCGAAGGAATTTGGCTCGACCGCTGCTCGGGATTCGGCCGCCTGGAAGCAGTGGCGGCAGAGCGAGCAGTGGCGGCAGTGGGCCAAGGCGGTCGCTCCTGCCGTGAAGGCCCGCCGGCGCGTCATCCAACTGCTCGGCGACAAGAAGGCGGCGCGGGTGGTGTTCGAGCGGATCGCACCCCGGTACGTCGATCGTCCGGGCGGATACACGCGGATCCTCAAACTGGCGACGCCGCGGCTCGGTGACGCCGGCCCCCGGGCGATCCTGGAGTTCGTCGGGGTCGAGGTGGCCGCCGGCGGAAGCCCCACGCCTCGGGTGGAGCGGGCGCGTCCGGCGCGGACGTAGGTCCGGGCCCGGGGTTTCGCGGATCGCACCGCCCGGGTGCCGCCCGACGTCGCTCCCCGGCGCAGGCTGCATGGGCTTGCGTTTCCAGGGCGGTGCCAGCCGGCACCGTGATCGCCAGGAGGGTGGTCCCGGCACCCTCCGCAGACCTTCATTGAAGCGTGTCGCCGGCCCCGAATAGAATCGGGGAAGTGGTGGCCGTCTCGGCGGTCCCGTGCTCGGGAGCGTATCCGGGAGCCCGGCGGGGATCGCCCAGGGGATCGTGGCCAAGTTCGTCAGCGAGGGTGGCATGCCCACGAGGTCGCCGCTGCCGGGTGGTGCTCGACGGCTGCAGCGCGACGCTGGGGCTGGGTTCGGGGCGTTCGTCGCGGTGGTGCTGGCGCTGACCGCGGCGGGTGTCGCCTTCCCGGCGGACGACTTCGGCATCGGGCCGGTCAGGCTCATCAACGAGCGGATCGCCGCCGGCTGGGCCGAGGCCGGCCTGAAGCCCGCGGCGGAGGCCACCGAGAGCGAATGGTGCAGGCGGGTGCACCTCGACCTCATCGGCCGCATTCCCAGCATCGGCGAGCTCCAGCGCCATCTGGCCGACACCGCCCCGGACAGGCGGCCCAGGCTGGTGGCGAAGCTGCTCGGTCCCGACTACGAGGACGAGTACGCCCGGCATTGGACCGACGTCTGGACGACCGTGCTCATCGGGCGTGACACCACCAACGATCGGGTGGACCGGCCCGGCATGCGGCGCTGGCTCCGGGAGGCCCTCGCGCGGAACATGCCCTACGACCGCTTCATGGAGGAACTCGTCACGGCCACGGGGGCCAACGCCGACCGCGACGGCGTCGCCGGCTTCAACGGCGCCGCCAATTTTCTCAGCGGCAAGCTCGAGGACATGGGCGTCAAGAACGCGGTGCAGGCCACGGCCAGGACGGCCCAGATCTTCCTGGGTGTGCAGGTGCAGTGCACGCAGTGCCACAACCATCCGTTCAACAAGGGCAAACAAAACCAGTTCTGGGAATTGAACGCCTTTTTTCGCCAGGTTGAAGCCCTCCGGCGCTACCGGGGGGGCGACGACGTCAGCTACGTGGAACTCGTCGATTCCGACTGGCCGGGCGAGGGGGGCAATCCGGTGGAGGCCGAGCTCTATTACGAGCTGCGAAACGGCCTCATGAAGGTGGCCTATCCGGTGTTCCTCGACGGCACGGCGATCTCACGCAGCGGCTACCTGCCAGGCACCGACGCCGCCGGCAAGGCCTACGGCGTGAATCGGCGAAGCGAGCTGGCGAGGCTCATCAAGGGGCACGACCTCTTCCCCAAGGCACTGGTCAACCGGATCTGGGCCCGTTTCCTGGGCTGGGGATTCACCAGGCCCTTCGATGACTTCGGAGACCACAACCTACCCTCCGACCCGGAACTGCTTGACGGACTCACCGAACGGTTCCGCGGCCAGAGCTTCGACATGAAGGAGCTGATGCGCTGGATCACGCTCTCGAGGCCCTACGCCCTCTCCAGCAGGTTCGCGACCGGCAATGCGGCCGACGATCCGTCCCTGGGGGAGACCCCGCGGTTCAGCCGCTTCTACATGCGGCCGCTCGAGGCCGAGCAGCTCTACGAATCGCTCCTCACCGCCACGCGGGCCGAGCACGCGGGAACGGCCGGCGAGGACGCCGCAAAGAAAAAGGACCAGTGGCTCGCGCAATTCGTCATCGCTTTCGGCACCGACGAGGGCGACGAGGCGACGACGTTCAACGGCTCGATCCCCCAGGTGCTGATGATGTTCAACGGCGAGCTCATGAAGCGGGCAACCGAATTGGGCAAGGGAGGCTTCCTGAACGAGGTCGTGCGCGGCCGCCGGCCCACGGACGCCATCGAAACGCTCTACCTGGCGGCCCTGGCACGCAAGCCCTCGGCCAAGGAGCTCGCCGTCGCGTCGGGGGTCGTGGCGGCCCGCGGCGGGGACGTCCCCGGGGCGCTCCAGGACGTCTGGTGGGCGGTCCTCAACTCGAACGAATTCATCCTCAACCACTGACCTCAGGGCGGCCCGCCGCCCCTCCACCCCAGGAGTCCGACCATGTCCCGCTACGCGGCGATCCCGGCTGGCATGTCGCGGCGGCACTTCCTCGGCCACCTCGCCGGGGCCGCCGCGCTGGCCGCCCCGGCGACTGACTTCACGAACTCGCTGCTCGCCAACGCGGCCGACATCCGCAGGCGTCACAAGGCGGCGATCCTGCTCTGGATGGGAGGCGGCCCGAGCACGATCGACCTTTGGGACCTCAAGCCGGGCGCCGCCACCGGCGGGCCCTTCAAGCCGATCGCCACCTCTGCCGATGGCGTGCAGATCTGCGAGCACCTGCCGCTCATGGCCAGGCAGATGCATCACATGGCCGTGGTGAGGTCGATGAGCACCCGCGAGGCCGATCACATGCGCGGCCGCTACGCGATGCACACCGGCTTCGTGCCGAGTCCCAACGTCGAGCACCCCGGCTACGGCTCCGTGGTCGCCCACGAGCTCGCCAGCCGGGTGCCGGACCTCGAGATCCCCCCCTTCGTCTCGATCGGGGGCGGCAGCGTGGGGCCCGGATTTCTCGGCATGACCTGGGCGCCCTTCGTGGTCGACTCCAACGGCAACGTGCGGAACCTCGACATGGGCATCGACCCGGCCCGGCGGGAGCAGCGGCTGGCGGTGCTCGCCGCGGTGGAAGACCGGTTCATCCGCGAAAAGCGGGGCAACGCCGCCGAGGAGCACCGGCGGGTGCTCGAGAAGACCGTCCGGCTGATGTCGAGCAGCCAGATGGAAGCGTTCAAGGTGTCCCAGGAGCCCCAGGCCGTCCGGGAGCGGTACGGCAGCAGCGGCTTCGGCAAGGGCTGCCTGCTCGCCCGGCGGCTGGTCGAGGCGGGCGTGTCTTTCGTGGAGGTCGACCTGGGCGGCTGGGACAACCACGCCGGGATCTTCGGCACCCTCGCCGACGACCGGTTGCCGGTGCTCGACCAGGCCATGAGCGCCCTGGTAGAGGACCTGGCGACCCGCGGCATGCTCGACGACACCACGATCATCTGGATGGGGGAATTCGGCCGCACGCCGAACATCAACGGGGGGGGCGGCCGCGACCACTGGGCCCGCAGCTGGAGCGCCGTGGTGGGCGGGGGCGGGTTCAGGCGGGGCGTCGCCGTCGGCGAAACGAGTCCCGACGGCAGGGAGGTGGTCACCGAGGCCTATGCCTCCCAGGACCTGATGGCCAGCGTGCTGAAGTCGCTGGGCATCTCGCTGGAAACCACCTTCACCTCCAAGAACGGCCGGCCGATGAAGATCGCCAACTCCGGCAAGGTCATCCAGGAGCTGTTCGCCTGAAGCCCGCGATGCGGGCTGCCGGCGGTCCCTGACGGGTACGCGACAGCCGACGGTGTTGCCGCCGGCGGCCCGCGTGGCGATACTTCCTCGAGCGCAGCACGTCGGCCTCTCCGGCGGCTGGCGAGGCACTGCGAGGTTCGTTGATGGCCGCGGTCGATCGGGACGTCGAACAGTGGAGCTCCGCCGACGCGGCCGAGCTTTACGAGGTGTCCCGCTGGGGCAACGGGTACTTCTCGGTGGGGCCGACGGGGAATCTGCTCGTCCATCCCGACAAGAACGCCACCAAGAGCATCGACCTGAAGTCGCTCGTCGACCGACTGCAGGTTCGCGGGATCGACCTGCCGATCCTGCTGCGGTTCGCCGAGATCCTCCAGCACCGGCTGGGGGAAATCCACGGCGCGTTCTCCACGGCGATGAAGGAGAGCGGCTACCGGGGCGACTACTGCTGCGTCTACCCGGTGAAGGTCAACCAGCAGCGGCAGGTCGTCGAGGAGGTGCTGCGGTTCGGCAAGCCCTACCGCTTCGGACTCGAGGCGGGGAGCAAGCCCGAACTGCTGGCCGTCATCGCCCTGGCGGACAACGAGACGCCGATCATCTGCAACGGCTTCAAGGACGCCGAGTTCATCGAGACGGCGATGCTCGCCCAGAAGATCGGCCGGCACATCATCCCGGTGGTCGAGCGGTTCTCCGAGCTGCACCTGATCCTCGACTACGCCGAGAAGCTCGGCGTCAGGCCGCGGATCGGCATGCGGGTGAAGCTGGCGACCCGCGGCAGCGGCCGTTGGCAGTCTTCGGGGGGCTTCCGCAGCAAGTTCGGCCTCACCGCCAGTGAGCTCGTCAAGGGGCTCGACCTGCTGGCGTCCAGGGGGCTGGAGGACTGCCTCCAGCTGCTGCACTTCCACCAGGGCAGCCAGATCACGAACATCCGCCACATCAAGGCGGCCCTCAACGAGGCCTCCCGAATCTACGCCGAGCTCGTCAAGCGCGGCGCCGGCCTGCGGTACCTCGACGTGGGCGGCGGGCTGGGCGTCGATTACGACGGTTCGCAGACGAACTTCGAGTCGAGCGTCAACTACAGCCTCCAGGAATACGCCAACGACGTGGTGGCGCACGTGCAGAACGCCTGCGACGAGGCGGGTGTGCCGCATCCGACGATCGTGTCCGAGAGCGGCCGGGCCGTGGTCGCCTACCACAGCATGCTGATCTTCGGCGTGCTCGGCGTGTCCGAGCAGGGGGGCACCGGCGAGCTCACGGAGCCCCCGCCCGACGCCGAGCAGCCGCTGCACGACCTGATGGAGACCTACCAGGGCATCAACGTGCGGAACCTGCTGGAGAGCTACCACGACGCCCAGCAGTCGCTCGACACCGCCATGAACCTGTTCTCCAGCGGCTACCTTCCGCTCGACCAGCGGTCGTCCGTGGAGAACCTCTACTGGGCCATCTGCCGGAAGATCTTCAAGCTCTCGAAGAACCTCGAGTTCATGCCGGAGGAACTCGAGGGGCTCGAGGCCACGCTCTCCGATACCTACTTCTGCAACTTCTCGCTCTTCCAATCGATCCCCGACAGCTGGGCCATCAAGCAGCTGTTCCCGGTGATGCCCATCCACCGGCTCAACGAGCGACCCTGCCGCAACGCCGTCCTGGGCGACGTGACCTGCGACTCCGACGGCAAGATCGACCAGTTCATCGACCGCCGCGACGTCAAGCGCACGCTCCCGCTCCACGCCTGGCAGAACGAGCCGTACTACCTGGGGGCGTTCCTCATCGGTGCCTACCAGGAGATCCTCGGCGACCTGCACAACCTGTTCGGCGACACCAATGCCGTGCACGTCAGCACCGACGAACGCGGCGAGGTCGTGGTGGACGCCGTGATCAAGGGGGACACCGTCCGCGAGGTGCTCGACTACGTGGAGTTCGACTCCAACCAGCTCGTGCAGCGGCTGCGGGACTCGATCGAGCAGGCGGTCCGCGAGGGGCGGATCTGCGACGGCCAGGCCGGCCGGTTCCTCCGCTTCTACGAGGAGGGGCTGGGCGGCTACACCTATCTCGAGGAGCCGTCGCAGCACTGACGACGCGGCCCGGGCACCCATGCACCTGATCCGGATCGGCGGTTGCGCCCTCAATCAGACGCCGCTCGATTGGGACGGCAACCGCGACCGGATCGTCGCCGCCATCGACGCCGCCCGGACGGACGGTCTCTCGGTCCTCTGCCTCCCCGAATTGTGCGTCTCCGGCTACGGATGCGAGGACGCCTTCCTCGCTCCGGCGGTCCCGCGGACGGCGTGGCAGGTGCTCGAGGAGATCGAGCCGCAGACCACCGGCCTGGCCGTGGCCGTGGGCCTGCCGGTGAGGTTCGAGAACGGAATCTACGACGCGGCCGCGCTCCTCGTCGACGGCCGGCTGGCGGGCATCGTCTGCAAACAGCACCTCGCCGGCGACGGCCTGCACTACGAGCCGCGGTGGTTTCGCGGTTGGCCGGCCGGCCGGCGGGCCCTGCTCTCCGCCGGTGGCCGCGACGTGCCCATCGGCGACCTGCGGTTCGACTGCGGCGGCGTGCGGATCGGCTTCGAGATCTGCGAGGACGCCTGGGTGGCCCAGCGGCCGGGCGCGCGGCTCGCCGCCCGCGGCGTCGACGTGATCCTCAATCCGTCCGCGAGCCACTTCGCCTTCGGGAAGGACGAGATCCGCCGGCGGTTCGTGCTCGAGGGATCGCGGTCGTTCGCCACGGCGTACGTCTACGCCAACCTGGTCGGCAACGAGGCCGGTCGAGCGATCTACGACGGGGGCGTGATCGTCGCCGCGGCCGGGTCGCTGGCGGCCTCCGGGCGGCGGTTCTCCTTCGCCGACCGGGCGTGCACCGCCGCCCTGGTCGACCTCGACGCGGTCCGCGCGGCGCAGTCGCGGCTCGCGGCCGCCCAGGAGCCGGCCGGCGACGACCGGGTGACCGTCGCGTTCACGCCGGCCACCGTGCCCCCGGCCGCGGCAGCCGGCGCCGGCACCGGTGACCGCCGCGACGCCTGGGAGCGGGAGGGGCACGTCAAGGAGGAGGAGTTCGCGCGGGCGGTCGCCCTCGGGCTCTGCGACTACGTGCGGAAGAGCCGCTCCCGGGGGTTCGTCGTCTCCGCGAGCGGCGGAGCCGACTCGTCGGCGGTGGCCTGCCTGGTGGCCCTCGCGGTGCGGCTGACCGTCCGCGAGCACGGCGTCGCCGGGACGGCCGAGCGGCTGGGGCTGCCGCGGGTCGCTGCCGGCGACGACGAGGCGGCGGAGCGGGCGGTCCTGCGGCAGACCCTGACGTGCGTCTACCAGCGGACCGCGAACTCGGGCCCCGTCACCCGGGCCGCCGCCCGCGACCTCGCCGCGGCACTCGGCGGTTCCTACCCCGAGTTCGACGTCGAGGCGATCGTCCGCGGCTACGAAGGACTCGTGTCGCGGGCGGTGGGGCGGCCGCTCTCGTGGGACCGCGACGACGTCGCGCTGCAGAACATCCAGGCCCGCGTCCGGTCCCCCGGCGTCTGGATGCTGGCCAACCTCACCGGGTCCCTCCTGGTCTCGACGAGCAACCGCTCCGAGGCCGCCGTCGGCTACGCCACGATGGACGGGGACACCTCGGGGGGCATCGCGCCGATCGCCGGGATCGACAAGGCCTACCTGCGCCGGTGGCTGGTGTGGCTGGAGCGGCAGGGGCCCGAGGGCTGCGGCCCGATTCCGGCGCTGGCGGCGGTGAACGCGCAGCAGCCGACGGCCGAGCTGCGGCCCCCGGCCGCGGGGCAGACGGACGAGGCCGACCTCATGCCCTACGACGTGCTCGACTGCGTGGAGCGGTTCGCGATCCGTGACCGACAGACGCCGCTCGAGGCCTGGCAGCGGCTCCACGGCGAGTTTCCCGGACACGATCCGGCGCAGTTGGCGCGGTGGACGGAACGGTTCTTCACGCTCTGGGCCCGCAACCAGTGGAAGCGGGAGCGGTACGCCCCGTCGTTCCACCTCGACGACGAGAGCCTCGACCCGAAGACCTGGTGCCGGTTCCCGATCCTGTCCGGGGGCTTTGCCCGGGAGCTGTCAGCCCTGCGTGCCGCCGCGGGGATCTGAACCGCCGGCGGCGCCGGTGGGGCCGGCGGTTCCGGCCGCGAACCGGCCTCGCCGGCCCGGAGGCCGCCTGCTATCGTCCTCGGCGGAGCCGTCCCCTCGCGCCAGGATCTGCCCGCCATGCCCAGCCGCCCGATCGCCGCAGGGCTCCTCGCGATCGCCGCGTCCCTGCCGATGGCCGGCGGCGAGGCGGTCGCGCAGGCCACGGCCGCCGGACCCCGGGCGGTCGCGCAGCCCCAGCCCCAGCCCCAGCCCGGCCAAGCCCAGACCGGCCCAGCCCAGACCGGCCCAGTCCAGCCCGCCCGTGTCGCCACGGTGCCCGCCACCGCGGCGCCGCCCGTCCAGCCGCCCGCCCTCTCGCCCCAGGAACAGGCGGCGCTCGACCAGTTGCTGGCCGCCTGGGAGGCCCGCAACGCCGCCGTCCGCACCTGGGCCTGCAACTTCCACAAGTGGGAATACAACGCCTGGAGCCCCGCCGACGCGGCGGGCGAGCGGCTGGCGTTCGCGGAGAGCATCGGCGAGCTGAAGTACGCGGCGCCCGACAAGGGGCTGTTTCGCGTCAAGGAGTCGAAGCAGTGGAGCCCGGAGGCACGGCGCTACGAGGTCCGTGGAGGGGAGTCGGGCGAGCACTGGGTCTGCAACGGCGAGAGCATCTACGAGTTCCGCCATACGGATCGCCAGCTCCGCGAGACGAAGCTCCCGCCGGAGATGCGGGGCAAGGCCATCAGCGATGGGCCGCTCCCCTTCGTGTTCGGCGCCAAGGCCGAGACGCTCAAGAAGCGGTACTGGATGCGGCTCATCACCCCGCGCGAGGTGACCGACCAGATCTGGCTGGAGTCCCTGCCGCGGTTTCAGGCGGACGCGGCCAACTTCGCCAAGGTGGAGCTCATCCTCCAGGCCCGCGACCTCATGCCGTTCGCGATCCAGATCCACAAGCCCGGCGGCCAGGATCGCGACGTCTACCAGTTCGATCCCAAGACGAACCTCATCGACAAGGGGCTCGACCTGATCCGCGACTTCGCCAGGCCGGTCACGCCCTTCGGATACACCTACATCCTGGAGGACGCGTCCGCTCCGCAGGCCCAGCCGCAGGCCGGACAGCGTCGCCCCTGATCCGCGTCGGGCCTTGATTCCCGACGGAGCCGGCTCGTTCCGCGACGTCGCGTCGGGGACGCTTCACGGCGGCGGCCGGGCGATATACTTCGGTGGCGTTTTTCCGCTCCGGAGCCACCGATGCCCCTCGTCGATCCCAAGCACCCGCTCTTCCAGCTCCTCCAGCGGGACCGTCGGTACACGCTCGACGCCTACCTCTTCGTCCTCGAGGCCCTGTCGTTCGCGCAGGAGTCGCTCGGCATGGGGCAGGAACCGGCCGTCGAGGAACTCGAGCCGCTGCCCAATCCGGAGGGTGAGGCGGTGGGCAAGTCCCGGCCGCGGACCGGACGCGGCCGCAAGCGCCAGGCGGAACGGCACGTGTCTGGCCAGGAGCTGTGCGAGGCAGCCAGGCTCTACGGGCTCCAGCAATACGGCTACCTCGCCCCGAAGGTGCTGGGCTCCTGGGGCATCCGCCGCACGGCCGACTTCGGCGAGATCGTCTTCAACATGATCGAGATCGGCCAGATGCGGAAGACGAAGTCCGACAGGCGCGAGGACTTCCAGGAGGTCTACGAGTTCGCCGAGGCGTTCGCACGGGATCTCTCGTTCGTGGTGCCGGATGCCGTCTGAGGCCGGAGGGACGCGCCGATGACCGGGCCGCCCACCGTCGTCCGCGGAGGATGGCCGGCGGTGCTGGTCGCGGCGGCGATCGCCGAGGCCGCGTGGCTGGGTTTCCTGGCCTGGCTGGCGTTCCGCTAGTCCGGGCTCGAGCGGCGGGCATCGGCCCATGAACCGGTGAACCCATGAATCCATCGTCGTTCGCCAGCCTGCCGCTGTGGCTCGCCTGCCTGCCGGCGGGGCTCTACCTCCTGGGGATCGCGACGCTGCACCTGCGCCGTCGGCCGGTGGCGGTGACCGGGACGTGGGACCTCGTGCTGCTGGCGGCGGCGGTGGCCGGGCTCGCCATCGCCGGGCCGCTGGAACTGCTCCAGCCGGTCGCCGTGCGCGGACCGTGGCGGCTGCTGCTTCCGGCGGTGCTCTTCGCGCTCCTGGTGGCACTGGCGGTGCTCGCCGCCCGGCCGCGGCTGGTCGTCTACAACATCTCGCTCGATCAGCTGCGGCCCGTCGTCGCCGAGATCGCCAGCGGCATCGATGCGGGAGCCCGCTGGGCCGGGGAGACGGTGGCCCTGCCGGGACGCGACGTCCAGGTGCACCTCGACGGCCGGGGCGGCATGCGGAGCGTGAGCCTCGTCGCCATCGGGTCGCGGACCAGCCCGGAGGCCTGGAGCGAATTCAGCCGCCGAGTCCGCCGCGCCGTCCGCGGGCTGCGGGTGCGGAGAAGCCCCTGGGGGGCGGTGTTGGCGGTCCTCGGACTGGCGGTGCTGGCCGGCAGCCTGTGGATCGCCCTCCGTCCCGTCGGCCCCGCGCCGCACCCGTCGAACGATCCCCCGTCAACTCCCGGAGTCTCCCATGCCGGTTCACGTCGACCTGTCGCCGCATGAGATCACCGTCCCCGTCGTCGTGCGCAACGCCCCTCCGGGGAGGCTCTACGAGGACGCCGTCTCCCGCGAGCAGGCCGGCATCGTGACCAGCGGTGCGCTGGCCATCCGCTCGGGGGCGAAGACGGGCCGCAGCCCGGCCGACAAGCACGTCGTCCGCCGCCCGGAGTCGGAGGCCGAGGTCTGGTGGGGGGCCGTGAACCACCCCATCGACGAGCAGACCTTCCAGCTCAACCGGCAGCGGGCGATCGACTACCTCAACACCCGCGACCGGGTCTACGTCGTCGACGGGTACGCCGGCTGGGACCCCGCCTCCCGAGTCAAGGTGCGCGTGCTCTGCGCCCGCGCCTACCATGCCCTCTACATGCAGACCATGCTCATCCGGCCCACGCGCGATGAGCTCGAGCGGTTCGGATCGCCGGACTACGTCATCTACAACGCCGGCCAGTTCCCCGCGAATCCCTACACGGCCCACATGACGAGCCGCACGAGCATCGACCTCTCGCTGGAGCGGCACGAGCAGGTGATCCTCGGCACCGAGTACGCCGGGGAGATGAAGAAGGGGGTCTTCACCTACATGCACTGGCTGCTGCCCGGCCGGGGCATCCTCTCGATGCACTGCGCGGCGAACCAGGGCGTCGACACGGGAGGGGGGCCGGGGCAGGTGTCGCTGTTCTTCGGTCTCTCGGGCACCGGCAAGACGACGCTCTCGGCCGATCCGGCCCGGCGGCTCATCGGGGACGACGAGCACGGCTGGGGGGACCACGGCGTCTTCAACATCGAGGGGGGATGCTATGCCAAGTGCATCCACCTCGCCGCCGACAAGGAGCCGGAGATCTGGCGGGCGATCCGCTTCGGCACCGTGCTGGAGAACGTGGTCTACGAACCGGAGTCGCGGGAGGTCGACTTCGAGTCGAGCGCGATCACCGAGAACACGCGGGCGGCCTACCCGATCGAGTACATCGACAACGCGCAGGTTCCGTGCACGGGGCCGCACCCGCGGCACGTGATCTTCCTCACCTGCGACGCGTCGGGCGTGCTGCCGCCGGTCAGCCGGCTCACGCGGGAGCAGGCGATGTACCACTTCCTCTCCGGCTACACCGCGCGGGTGGCGGGCACGGAGATGGGGGTGGTGGAGCCGCAGGTGACCTTCTCGGCCTGCTTCAGCGCCGCTTTCCTGGTGCGGAATCCCGCCGTCTACGCGCGGCTGCTGGCCGAGAAGCTGCAGCGGCACGGCGCGCAGGCGTGGCTGGTGAACACCGGCTGGACGGGCGGCCCCTACGGCGTCGGCAAGCGGATCGCGCTGGCCGCCACGCGGCGGATCGTCGACGCCATCCATGCGGGCGCCCTCGACTCCGCTCCGGTGGCGCGGGATGCCGTGTTCGGCCTCGACGCCGTGACGCGGGTGCCGCACCTGGAGGACCGACTCTTGGTGCCGCACCGGGCCTGGCACGACGAGGCCGCCTGGGAGGCCGCCGCCCGGAAGCTGGCCGCCCGGTTCAGGGACAACTTCACGACCTACGCGGCCGCGGCCGGGCCCGACGTCGTCGCCGCCGGGCCGGCGTGACCGTCGCTCAGCGGGGCTTGACGCTCCGCCGCCGGCCGCGGGTCGTGGTCATCTCGGGGCAGGACTCGGCGACCAGCCGCGTCATGGTGTTGAGCGATACTCCCAGCAATGCGGCAGCCTTGCCGCGATGGCCGTCGGTGGCGACGAGCGCCTGACGGACGGCGAGTCGGCGGAGCTCGTCGAGATTGAACACGGGCACGGCCGGCTCGGCCGTCGGCACGCCCGCGGTGGCGGGTTCGTGGTCGGGAGCCCAGGCTCCCGGGGCCTTCGCCGCGCCGCCGATCGCGGCCCTCTCGGCCGGACCGCCGTCTGTCGGCAGGGGGCTCGGGCCGGCAGTGGTGAAGAGTTCCGCGAGCACCGAGTCGATCCGGTCTCCGAAGACGTAGAGTCGCTGGATCGTCTGGGCCAGCTGGCGGACGTTGCCCGGCCAGGCGTGCTGGACGAACCGGTCGAGCGTCTCCGCGTCGGGCTGCCATGCCGGCCGGCCGTACTCCCGGGCGAAGTGGTCCGAGAAGTGGGCCACGAACCGGGGAATGTCCTCGGGCCGGGCCCGGAGCGGCGGGACGGTGAGGTGCACGGTGTTGAGTCGGTAGAGGAGGTCCTCGCGGAAGTCGCCCGCCTCGACGGCGGCCTCGAGATCGCGGTTGGTGGCGGCGAGCACCTGCACGTCGACCGGTTGGGCCTCCGTCGAGCCGACCGGCGTCACCTCCTTCATCTGGAGGACGCGGAGCAGCTTGGGCTGCAGTTCGAGCGGCAATTCGCCGATCTCGTCGAGGAACACGACGCCACCGTGCGCCGCCCGGAACACGCCCCGCGACGGGCCGAAGGCGCCCGTGAAGGCTCCCTTCTCGTGGCCGAAGAGCTGGCTCTCGGCGAGCGAGCTGACCAGCCCGCCGCAGTTGACGGCCACGAACGGCCTGTCGCGGCGCGGGCTCGCGTCATGGACGGCGCGGGCCACCTCCTCCTTGCCGCAGCCGGTCTCGCCCGTGATCAGGACGGGGCACTCGAACTCGGCCACACGGGCAATCGCCTCCTCCAGCCGCCGAAAGGCCGCGGACTCACCTGGCAGGCGGGACCACCGCTGCTGAGAAGGAGGGTGCCGTCGCGAGAACGGCGATGCGGTCGGGGACGCAGTCCCGGACACCGACTCGCCGGGAGTCTTCGTCGCATCCATGCTGCAGGCGACCTTGCGGTCGCCGAGCGGGATCAATTCCGAGGCTTGCAGGCCCTTCACCGGGCCGAATGAATTTCCCAGAAAAGGCGAATAGATCTCGCCAGATCGTGGAAATCGGTTCGCTAGCATAGGGAATCAGAAACCGATGCGAAGGACGGGAGAGGATGCCCGCTTTTCATTTCGGATTCCCGGAAAACCACGATTTCCATCCGTGAAAACAGGCTTTCTTGACCCATGCCCGATCCGACCGAGCACGTGCAGCTGTTGCTCGACTCTTTTGCGCGACTGTTGGGGCGTGAGCTCATCCCGCGGGAGGGTTCGGCCGAGGCGCAGACCGAGCGGCTTTTCCGGGCCCCTTTCGTGGTCGTGTCCCACGGCGTCGAGGCCGACCCGATCCTGAACTACGGCAACGCCGCGGCGCTGGCCCTCTGGGAGATGACGCCCGAGGAGCTCCGACGGACGCCGTCGCGGCTCACCGCCGAGCCCGTCCACCGCGACGAGCGGGCCCGGCTGCTCGAGCGGACGCGGCGCGACGGCTTCGTGGACGACTACTCCGGGATCCGCATCTCGAAATCCGGAAAGCGATTCCGGATCGAGCAGGCGATCGTCTGGAACCTGGCCGATGCTGCCGGCATCCCCCGCGGCCAAGCCGCCACGTTCGACCGCTGGACGCCGCTGCCAGACTGACGCGGAGCCCGTGCCGCTTGCCGCCCCGGGGCAGCCGTCCATAATGCAGCGTCGCAACCCTCCGGAGGCTGAATCATGCTCGCGCTCAAGTTCGGTATCGCCCTCGTGGCCTGGTGCTCGCTCGGCCTGGCCGTGTCGTCCGCTCGGGCCGCTTCGCCGCTCACCGGTGAGATGAAGACGATCGACGGCAAGCCGGTCGATCTGGCGGCGTATCAGGGGAAGGTCGTCCTCGTCGTCAACGTCGCCAGCCGCTGCGGCTACACGGGCCAATACGCCGGCCTGCAGAAGCTCTACGACACCTACAAGGACAAGGGCTTCGTGATCCTCGGCTTCCCCGCCAACGACTTCGGCGCCCAGGAGCCCGGCAGCGATGCCGAGATCGCGACGTTCTGCTCGACAAAGTACGGCGTGACGTTTCCGATGTTCTCGAAGGTGACGGTGAAGGGCCCGGGCAAGCCGCCGATCTACGGGGCGATCCTCGCCGCCGCCCAGCCCGCAGGGGACATCTCCTGGAACTTCGAGAAGTTCCTCATCGGCAAGGACGGCGCCGTCATCGGCCGCTACAAGTCGGGAGTGAAGCCCGACGCCGCCGAACTGACGCAGGCGATCGAGGCGGCGCTGGCCAAATAGCGTGGGCTGCCGCAGGTTCTGCGCATGGGCCACGGGAGGGGTTGCCCATGCCGTCGAGCCGGCGTATCTGGCAAGCGCAGCCGGGACGGCGAAGCGCAGCCAGGTCCGAGTGAGCGGAGGGCAGGATGCCCGCAGCGAACGTCCGGGCGAGACGGTATGGGCAACCCCGAACCGCACCACGGAACGTCCGTGCGGAGACGGCTTCGGCAACCCCGGCCGACCGCGGCTTCGAACGCTCGCCGGCCGCTGGTTTTCCTGCCGCACGGCAGCCTCGGCGGCCCGTTGACCGCCCCGGCGGGACGGGTATCTTGCAGACTCTTTCCCGGGCTTTTTCCGGGCCGGCGACGAGGAGAAGGGCACCTTGGCAGACGACCGGAATCCGGCCGACGACTCCCCGCCCGAGGGCGGCACCGAGGGGGCCGGCGAGGGCCTGCGGGACATTTCCGGCGGCCGGCTCATCGAGCAGCCGATCGAGCAGGAACTCAAGGACAGCTACCTCACGTACGCCATGAGCGTGATCGTGAGCCGGGCCCTGCCGGACGTCCGTGACGGCCTCAAGCCGTCGCAGCGGCGGATCCTCGTCGCGATGAACGACCTCAACCTCTCGCCCGGTGCCTCCCGGGTGAAGTGCGCCAAGATTTCCGGTGACACCAGCGGCAACTACCACCCGCACGGCGAGAGCGTCATCTACCCCACGCTCGTCCGCATGGCCCAGGAATGGAACATGCGGCACGTGCTCGTCGACAAGCAGGGCAACTTCGGCTCGATCGCCGGCCTGCCCGCCGCGGCCATGCGATACACCGAGGCGCGGCTCTCGCCGATCGCGGCCCTCATGCTCGACGACATCGAGCTCGACACCGTCGACTACGTGCCGAGCTACGACGAGCGGAACACCGAGCCCGTCGTCCTGCCGAGCAAGTTTCCGAACCTCGTCGTCAATGGGGCCGGCGGCATCGCCGTGGGCATGGCGACGAGCATCCCGCCGCACAACCTCGGCGAGGTCTGCCGGGCGCTCGTCGCCCTCATCGACAACCCGTCGCTCTCGATGGCGGAACTGCTGGAGATCGTGCCCGGCCCCGACTTCCCCACCGGCGGCATCGTCATGGGCCGCGAGGCACTCGTTCGCGGCTACCTCACGGGCCGCAGCACGATCACGCTGCGGGCCCGGGCCCACGTCGAGGAATTCGGCAAGAACCGCAGCCGGATCGTGGTCACCGAGATTCCCTACCAGCAGACCCGCGACGCGATCGAGGAGAAGATCGCGGAGCTCGTCAACGAGGACCGCATCAAGGGGATCTCGGCGATCCGCAACGAGAGCGACCTCAAGGAGCCCGTGCGGCTGATCCTGGAGCTGAAGCGGGACGCCGATCCCGACGTCGTCCTCAACCAGCTCTACCAGTTCTCGCCGCTGCAGACGTCGTTCTCCTTGATCTTCCTGGCGCTCGTCGACGGCAAGCCCCGGATTCTCTCGTTCAAGAACATGCTGGAGGAGTTTCTCCGGCACCGCACGACGGTCATCCGCCGCCGCACGCAGCACCTGCTCGCGAAGGCCCGGAGCCGCAAGCACACGCTCGAGGGCCTGCTGGTCGCCCTGGCGAACATCGACGAGGTGATCAAGATCATCCGCAGCTCGAAGTCGCAGGCCGAGGCCAAGGAGCGGCTCTGCCAGCTCCAGGCGCCGGCGGCGCTCCTCGAGCGGGCGCTCGGGGCGGAGGGCTTCGCGGTGCTCCAGGAGGAGCGGGGGGCGAGCGAGACCTACGGCCTCTCGCCGGTGCAGGCCGATGCCATCCTCCGGCTGACGCTCGGCCAGCTCGTGAACCTCGAGCAGGAGAAGCTCGGCGGCGAGCACCGCGAGCTGCTGGCGAAGATCGGTGAATTCCGCCGCATCCTCTCCAGCGAGGCCCACATCAAGGCGATCATCCGCGAGGAGCTCGTCGGGATCGAGTCCAAGCATGGCGACGAGCGACGCACGGAGATCAGCGGCGAGGCCGGCGACATCCGCGACATGGCCGAACTGATCACCGAGGCCACGATGGTGGTCACGATCAGCCGGGCGGGATATGTGAAGCGGACGGCGGCCGACGTCTACCGGGCCCAGCGGCGGGGCGGCAAGGGGATCAAGGGCACCAGCACCGACGAGGAAGATCCCGTCGAGCATCTGTTCGTGGCCAGCACCCACGACTGGCTGCTGGTGTTCACGACGCTCGGCAAGGTGTTCTCGATGCGGGTCTTCGAGCTTCCGGAGCTCGCCCGTGACGCCAAGGGCCGGGCCCTGGTGAACCTGCTGGAATTCGAGTCGGGGGAGAAGGTCGCCGACTGCCGCGCCGTCTCGGGATTCGAGGATCCCGACCAGTTCCTCATGCTCGCCACGCGGACCGGCATGGTGAAGAAGACGGCCCTGGAGCAGTACCGCCGCCGTCGCACCAAGGGACTGATCGCCGTCAAGCTCCGCGAGGGGGACGAGCTCGTCGACGCCGTGATCACCCGGCCGGGCGACGAATTGATCCTGGCCACCGCCAAGGGAATGTCGATCCGGTTCCCCGAGTCCGATGCCCGCCCGATGGGCCGCGACACCAGCGGAGTCCGCGGCATCAAGCTCGGCTCCGGCGACCGGCTGGTCGGCATGGTGGTCGCCGACCCCAGCGCCACCCTGCTGACGGTCTGCGAGAACGGCTACGGCAAGCGGACGCCCTTCGGCGCCGGGACGCCGGTTTCGGGTCCCGCTCCAGGCGAGGACGGGGGTGAGGACGGGGCGGTCGAGCCGGAGGCTCCGGAGCCGGCCGGCGACGACGCCGAGGGCGACGCCGGCTCCAGCGGGATGCGGTACCGCACGCAACGGCGTGGCGGCAAGGGCATCCGTGACATCAAGACCACGGCCCGCAACGGCTCGGTCGTCTCCATCGTGTCGGTGAGCGACGAGGACCAGGTGCTCATGATGACGGCCCGGGGCAAGATCCAGCGGGTGAACGTCCGCGAGATCCGCCCGATGGGCCGCAACACCCAGGGGGTGCGGATCATGCGGGTGGACGACGGCGACGCGCTGGCCGCGGTCGTGCCGGTGCCGCCGAGCGAGCAGGAGGAGGCCGACGAGCCTGTCGTTCCGGACTCGCCCGGCGATCCGCCCGCCACGGAGTCGCAACCATGAAGATCGGGGTCGTCGGCACAGGCTACGTGGGGCTCGTCACCGGAACCTGCCTGGCGGACAGCGGCAACACGGTCACCTGCCTCGACATCGACGCCGGCAAGATCGCCCGGCTGAATCGCGGGGACGTCCCGATCTACGAGCCCGGGCTCGAGGAGCTCGTCGAGCGGAATGCCAAGGCCGGCCGGTTGTTGTTCACGACCGACACGGCGGAGGCCATCGCGGCGGCGGAGGTCGTCTTCCTGGCCGTCGGCACCCCCCCCGCCGCCGACGGCTCGGCGGACCTCTCGGCCCTGTGGAAGGTGGTCGACTCGATCGCGCCGCACCTCCAGCGGGACGCCATCGTGGTCACGAAGAGCACGGTCCCGGTCGGCACCGCCGCAGGGATCGAAAAGCGGCTGAAGGAGCGGACGGGGCGGGCCTGCGACGTCGCGAGCAACCCCGAGTTCCTCAAGGAAGGGGCCGCGATCGAGGATTTCCAGAAGCCCGACCGCGTGGTCGTGGGCGTGCGGCGGGCGGAGGTCGGGCAGACGCTGCGGGGGCTCTACGCGCCGTTCCTCCGCACGGAGAACCCGTTCCTCGTCATGTCGCCGGAAAGCTCGGAGATGACCAAGTACGTCGCCAACGCGCTGCTGGCGACGAAGATCAGCTTCATCAACGAAGTGGCCAATCTCTGCGAGCGGATGGAGGCCGACATCGACGACGTCCGTCGCGGCATCGGTCATGACAGCCGCATCGGCTTCGCGTTCCTGTTTCCGGGGGCCGGCTACGGCGGCAGCTGCTTCCCCAAGGACGTCCAGGCGCTGGCCGCGATGGCCCGCGACAAGGGCGTCGTCCCGAGGATCCTCGCCGCCGTCCACGAGACGAACCTGGCGCAGAAGCAGGTGCTGCCGACGAAGGTCGCTGCCCACTTCGGGGGCCGCCTCGAGGGGAAGCGGATCGCCGTCTGGGGCCTGGCCTTCAAGCCGCGGACCGACGACGTCCGCGACGCCCCCTCGATCGACCTCATCGACGCCCTCCTGGCCGGGGGCGCCGCGGTGGCCGCCTACGATCCCGAGGCCATGGACAACGTCCGGGCGACGCACGGCGACCGGGTGACGTTCGCCGCCAGCGCCCTGGAGGCCCTCGACGCCGCCGACTGCCTGGTGATCGTCACCGAGTGGGGTGACTTCCGCCGGCCGGACTTCGACGAGATGGCGCGGCGGATGAAGTCGCGGGTGATCTTCGACGGCCGCAACCTCTACGACCCGCGGGAGCTCAAGGCCCGCGGCTTCGCCTATCACGCCATCGGCAAGCCGCCGGTCTGACGGCTCCGGCTTCACGCCGCGAGCCCGACGGGGTCGGCCCGAGGGTCCGGTTCGTGCCGCCGCCCGCCCCAGCCGGAGGCCGTTTGACACGCCCCCGGCGCGAGGTTTCAATTTCGCCCGCGTGCCGCGGCCGGTCTTCCGCCCGCATCGCCCGACCACCGACCGTTCCTTCCGTGGAGCCACCCCGATCGTGAAACGTGCCACCATCCTCGCCTCCCTGACGGCCCTTCCCGCATCGCTGTTGCTCGCCGCCGCGGTGCATGCCGCCGAGCCCGTGGCCGCCGAGGCCGACCAGACGCTCTGGCTGATCGGACCCTACGGCTTCTGGTGGCTGCTGGGCGTGGCCGGTTCGGTGCTCGCCCTCTGGCAGGCATGGCAGTTCTTCGGCTGGGTGGAGCGGCAGCCCGCCGGCTCGCAGCGGATGATCGACATCGCGGGCTACGTCCGCACCGGTGCCGACGCCTACCTCAAGCAGCAGTACAAAGTGGTGTCGCTGTTCTTCATCGCCATCTTCCTCCTCCTGGCGATCATGGCCTTCGTGCTCAAGGTGCAGAGCCCGTGGGTGCCGTTCGCGTTCATCTCCGGCGGCCTGTTCTCGGGCCTTGCCGGCTGGTTCGGCATGAAGACGGCGACGCTCGCCAGCAACCGTACCGCGGCCGGCGCCGAGCGGTCGCTCAACGAGGGCCTCCAGATCGCCTTCCGCTCCGGCGCGGTCATGGGGCTCACCGTCGTCGGCCTCGGCCTGCTCGACATCATGCTCTGGTTCTTCATCCTCTACTGGGCCGTGCCGGCGCTCGGCTTCAAGCCGCTCTCGCTGGAGGAGATCACGGTCACGATGCTCTGCTTCGGCATGGGCGCCAGCTCCCAGGCCCTCTTCGCACGCGTGGGCGGAGGCATCTTCACGAAAGCCGCCGACGTCGGCGCCGACCTCGTGGGCAAGGTGGAGCACGGCATCCCCGAGGACGATGCCCGCAATCCCGCCACGATCGCCGACAACGTGGGCGACAACGTGGGCGACGTCGCCGGCATGGGGGCGGACCTCTACGAGAGCTACTGCGGCTCGATTTTGGCCACGGCTGCCCTCGGCGTGGCGGCCTTCGCGGGCGACTACCGGATGCAAATGGCGGCGTTGTTCCTGCCGATGATGATCGCAGCCGTGGGCACTCTCCTCTCGGTGTGGGGCATCTTCCAGGTGCGCACGCAGGAGGACTCCTCGCAGAAGGCCCTGCTCGCCGCCCTCGCCAAGGGAATCAACTTCTCGACCATCGCCATCGTCATCGCCACGTTCGTGATCACGTTCCTGCTGATGGGCGGGTTCACGTACATGGGCATCGCCGTCTCGGTCATCATCGGCCTCGTCGCCGGCTGGCTCATCGGCAAGTGGACCGAGTACTCCACGAGCAACGAGTACAAGCCGACGCAGGAACTCGCCGACCAGGCCCTCACCGGCCCGGCCACGATCATCATCGGCGGCGTCGCCGAGGGCATGCTCTCGACCTGGGCCCCGGTGCTCATCACAGGCGTGGCCACGCTCCTCTCCTTTGGTTTCGCCAACGGATTCGACTTCTCTTCGCCGAGCGCCTTCGCCCTGGGCCTCTACGGCGTCGGCATCGCGGCCGTCGGCATGCTCTCCACGCTCGGCATCACGCTGGCCACCGACGCCTACGGGCCGATCGCTGACAATGCCGGCGGCAATGCCCAGATGGCGGGCCTGCCGGAGATGGTCCGCGAGCGGACCGACGCCCTCGACGCCCTCGGCAACACGACCGCCGCC
>JBIIUP010000064.1:0-14028 GCA_044339885.1 Pirellulales bacterium
GGTTGCCGTGCAACCGGGGGCCCCGGTGTGCGGTGTCTATCGACCACGGGGCGGACCTCGATTCCCGGTTGCATGGCAACCGGGCTACCGTGTCGGCAACCGGGCTACCGTGTCGGCAACCGGGCTACCGTGTCGGCAACCGGGCTACCGTGTCGGCAGTCGTGCTACCGAATCCGCAGCTTGCTACCGAGTCGACGACCGGTTGCCGGCCGGAGCGGCCGGCCTACCGCTTGCCGCGGAAGAACTCCGACAGGATCCGGCCGCAGTCGTCGGCCAGTACGCGGCCCACGTGCTCCACCCGGTGGTTGAGCCGCCCATCCTCGAACAGCCGGTAGAGCGATTCCACGGCGCCGGCCTTGGGATCCGGCGCCCCCCAGACCACCGCGGGCACGCGGGCCTGGAGAATCGCGCCGGCGCACATCGGACAGGGCTCGAGCGTCACGTAGAGCGTGCACCCCTCCAGCCGCCAGGAGCCGAGCGCCGCGGCCGCCTGCGTCAGCGCGATCATCTCGGCGTGGGCCGTGGGATCCGCGAGCTGCTCCCGCTGGTTGTGCGCCGCGGCGATCACCCGGCCGCCCGCGACCACCACCGCGCCCACGGGCACCTCGTCCTCGGCGGCGGCCGCCCGCGCCTCCTCCAGCGCCAGCCGCATCCACCGCTCGTGCGGCCGGCCCCCGGGAAGGCCTTGGGCCATGTCGTCGGCGGCGTCCGGGTCGTCCATCGACGCACTGTAGCATTCCAGGCCGGTCCGATCCGCGGCTGCTTTGGGGCGACCCGGCGTTCGGGTAGTCTTCCGGGTACGCTTTCCGGGAGGCCACCGGGCCGACCCGCTTCCGCACCGACTCGAGGAGACCGCATGGATCCGACGACGCTCCTGCTCCGCTGGGCCCACATCCTCGCCGCGATCGTGGCCATGGGGGGGCTGGTGTTCGCCCGGTTCGCGCTCCTGCCGGCCCTCGGCGAGCTCGACGCATCCACCCGCGACCGGATCCACGATCAGATCCGCCGCCGGTGGCTCCCCTGGGTGACCGGGGCGATCGCCGTGCTGCTCGCCAGCGGCCTGGCGAACTTCCTGCTCTTCAACGGCCGCGTGAAGGCCGAGGGCTGGAGCGACGGGGCCTGGATGCGGCAGACGAGCTACCACGCCCTGTTCGGGGCGAAGTTCCTGCTGGCCTTCGTGGTCTTCTACCTGGCCAGCGGTCTCGTGGGCCGCGGAGCGGGCACGCAGTGGATCCGCAACGACCGGGCGAGGTGGCTCAGCGTGACGCTCGGCCTCGCGCTCGCCGTCGTGCTCATCTCCGGCTGGATGCGGCAGCTGCACACCGGGCCGAACGAGCCGGCTTCGGGCGGCGTGCGGATCGACGACTCCCCGCGGCCGGCAGTCCTGGAGGAATGAGGCCCGTCATGGACAAGAAGGACAAGAAGCGGATCGAGGTGCTCCAGCAGAAGATCGCGAAGCTCCAGCAGCTGCTCGCCGGAGCGAAGAAGCAGCCCGACGATCCCGCGGAGGTGCCCAGGCTCGAGAAGGAACTCGCCGCGGCGCACGCCGAGCTGGCATTGCACAAGAAGTCCTGAAGCTGCCATGGGATTCCTCTCGGGGCTGTTCGGCGGCCCGGCACGCGTCGACCTCTGGCGCCGGTTCGAGAAGCTCGGCGAGAGCCAGTCGGGCACGATGTGCGCCTTCTACAGGGTCCGCGACACGCGGACCGGCGACGTCCGGGGCCTCAAGATCCTCGACGCCGCGAAGCTCGCCCAGGTCGAGAGCCGCTACAAGGGGCTCGCGAAGCCGGACGAGGCGGCGATCGGCATGCGGATCACCGCCCCCAACGTCGTGCGGACGCTGGAGTCGGGGGTGTCGACCGAGGGCGCGGCCTTCATCATCCAGGATTTCATCGCGGGGCGGAACCTCCACGCCGTGCTCGCCGGCGATCCGCTGCCGACCCAGCTGCGGATCGACCTCGTGCGGCAGGCGGCCGCGGCGGTGGCCGCCGTCCACGCAGCCGGCTTCGTCCACCGGGACATCTGCCCGCGAAACTTCATCCTCCGGCCCGACGGCCGGCTGGTGCTCTTCGACTTCGGCCTCGCGGTGCCCGACCAGCCGGCGTTCATGCGGCCCGGCAACCGGGTGGGCTCGCCGGCCTACATGGCTCCGGAGGTGATCCGCCGGCGGCAGGCCGACAAGCGGCTGGACGTCTTCTCGTTCGGCGTGACGGCCTACGAGATCTGCACGCGGTCCTCCCCCTGGCCGCGCGGCGACGGTTCGGGCACCGCGGCGCTGGCGCACGACTCGCCGCCGGCCGACGTCCGCGTTGGCTGGCCGGACATTCCCCCCACTCTCGCGACCGGAATCATGGCCTGCCTGTCGGCCGACCCTGCGGGCCGCCCGGCCACCATGGAGGCGTTCCTCAAGGTCGTCGGCCCGGCCGGGCGGGCGGGAGCATGACGCGCCCTTGAACGGGCCGCGGTGCGGTTCTACCCTGCTGCTGAATCCGCCGCGGACCACCGGGCGGCCGGCAGCCGGAACCACCGGCCGAGACCGACCACCAGCCGAGACAGAGGAGCGATCGCGATGACGATGGACAAGAGCCTGCGGGTGCGGAAGGGTGCCTCGAACGCCCGCGGCGTGCTGACCCGCGCCGAGCGGATCGCCCGGCTCAAGGAGCAGGACCACTGGAAGGAAGGGCGGAGCCCGCTCGGCCTGCCGAAGGTCCGCGTCCAGAAGATGGCGATGAAGAAGAAGGTCAAGAAGAAGGAAGAGGCGGCCGAGGGGGCCGCTGCCGCCAAGCCCGCCGCCAAGAAGAAGTGATCGCCGCGGCGCTCGGGCCGACGCAGTCGCCCGGCCGCCCACGCATCATGCCCGCCGGGATGCTCCGTCCGGCCGCCAGGCGCGGAGGATTCTCCGCGCTGCGGCCTGCCCCGAGGCGATGACCTGCGGGATGCCCACGCCGCGGTAGGCGGCGCCGGCCAGGGCCAGGCCCGGCAGCGCCGCGGCGGCCCGGTCGATCCGGTCCACCCGGTCGACATGTCCGAGATGGTACTGCGGCATCGCCCCGTCCCACCGGTCCACCCGCGCCAGCAGCGGGCGGCCGCGGATGCCCAGCAGCGCCGCGATCTCGTCGCGGGCGAGCTGCTCGAGCTCGCCGTCGTCGAGCCGCATCGCGGCCGGATCGAGGGCGCCCCCGACGAACACGCGGACGAGCGCGCAACCCTCCGGGGCACGGTCCGGGAACTTCGAGCTGGAGAAGCTCACCGCCAGGATCCGCCGCCCCGCCGCGCGGGGCACGACCATGCCGGCGGCGTCGAGCGGATGCGCGATGCCGGCGCGGGAGAAGCCCAGGGAGACGACCGCCGAGCCGGCATAGTCGATGCCCGCGAGTTCCGCGGCCAACGATCGATCGACCTCCGCGAGCAGGCGGGCGGCGGCCGGCGCCGGCACGGCGAGGATGACCGCATCGGCGGCGAGTTCCTCCACGTCGGCGGCCCCCGCCGGACGCACGGCCACGGTCCAGCCGCCGCTGGCCTGCCGCCCCAGCCCCGTCGCCAACGCGGCCCGGAACTCGACGCCGCGGTCCCGGAGCCGGTCGGCCAGCCGCACCGGCAGCGTCTCCATGCCCGAGGAGAGCGTGAGGAACTGCCCGTAGCGGGCGCCTGTGGCTCCGGGCTGCGTGCCCTTCGCGGGCCGGCCCTGCACCAGCCGCCGCCGCTCCCCGGCCCAGAGGCTGCCGCACTCCCGCTCCATCGCCCGGAACTCCGGGCAGGCGGCGGCCATGCTCAGCCGCGCGGGATCCGCGGTCCAGATGCCCGCGGCCAGGGGCTGGACGAGCCTCTCGAAGGCCTCGCGGCCGAGCCGGCGAACGGCGAAGCTCTCCAGCGACTCGTCCCCCTCGGCACGCCGCGGACGGACGACCCGCTCCAGCAGCACCCGCACCCGCCCCGCCGGCGACAACAGCGGCGTGGCGAGGATGCCGGCGACGCTCCCGGGGGCCAGCAGGCGGAAGCCGGCCGGTGCGGGGATCGCCCGTCCGGCGTGCCAGACGAGCGCCCGCCGCACGAGCGGCGACACGCCGACGAGTTCGTCGCCGAGGTCGAGACGGCGGGCCAGGTCGAGGGCCTCCGGCCGCGCCGCGAGGAAGCAATCGGCCGACCGCTCGACGAGCCAGCCTCCCTCGCGGACCGTGGCGAGCACGCCGCCGGGCCTGCCCGTCGGCTCCAGGATCGTGACCCGCCGTGGCCCGCCGGATTCGTCGAGGACAGCTTCGGCGGCCGCCAGGCCGGCCATGCCAGCCCCGATCACGACCACGTGCTGGACGGCTAATTCGGCTCCCACTTGATCCTCGCGTGTGTGAGAGTCCAAGCCATCGATTGCACGAGGGGTTGCCCGTGCCGGCGAGCCGGCGTTGCTGGCCGAGCGAAACCACGACCGATCCGCCTGCGGCGGATCGGTGCCCGGTGAAGCGAGGGCAGCATCGAGTGAGCGCAGGCCAGGAAGGCCGGAGTGAACGTCCGGGCGAGACGGCACGGGTAGCCCCGGCCCCCGCGACGCCTGCGGATCAAGTGTGAGCCGTACAAGGCTGGCATCGGAAGCGGTGAACGACCGGAGCGGAGCGGTGCGGTACTGCGGACCGTCACCCGAGACCGCCGCGAGTGTAGCCCACACCCGCCTCGCGGCCGCAGAAGTCCGGTGAAACTGGGGTGACTAGGAGGCCGCGGCGACCGGCTGGCGTCGCCCACTCTGGTCTGGACTGCACCGCGTCACGAACCTACGTTCCCCACCCCGCGGGGCTTGGCCGCCCCGCCCGCGTTCCGATGCTTTTGCTTTCAGGAGAAATCGCCGTGGCCACGCCCAGGCAGCCGTCTTCGCCGCTCCGATTCGCGATCCTGCTGGCCGCAGGGTGGGCCGCGTGCACCGCGACCGCCGACGAACCCCGGGGCGGGTTCCCGCGACCGACGCTCAAGCTGCCGGCCTGGATCGAGTCCTGGAACAAGCCGCGCACCACGCCGGAGACGACGGCGGACCTCGACGGTGGATCCGGGCGCGGGACCGGCTGGCTGGAACTGCTGCCCGTCGCCGGCCCGGCGGCCGGAGGGGCCGCCACGAAGCCGCCTTCCGCTGGCGAAGGGACGAGCCTGCGGCGCTGGCTCGCCGACCGCATGGCGGCGCTGCCGAAGCCGACTGCCCTGGTGCCGGACGCGGCTCCCACTCCCGCGGCCGAGTCCGAAGCCGACACTACGAAGCCGGAACCGCAGCCCGAACCCGCCGCCGCCGCGCCGGACGTGCCGGTCGCCTCGGCCCCCGTCGCCGCGATGCCCGACGAGATGCCGACGCTGTCCATCGATCCGGCGAGCTTCCGGGGCGCACACCCCGGCAAGACGACCCGCGCCGAACTGGAGGCGAACTGGGGGCCCGGCGAGGTCTTCGACCGCGAGGACGGCACGCAGGCCCTGTGGTGGAAGATCGAGCCCTTCGAGCGTGTCGAAGTCACCGTGGCCGACGACACCGTCGCCTCCATCCGCATCAAGCTCGCCGAGCCGGTGGCCATCGGCGACCTCGCTCGACAGCTCGAGATCTCCGACCTCAGGACCGTGGCGATCCTCGACGAACAGGGCGTCTCCATCGGCCAGGTCTATCCGGAGCGTGGCGTGATCCTCAGCGTCAAGCCCGGCACCCAGGCGGCCAACGCGATCATGATCGAGCCGCTCGATCCCGAGTCGTTCGTCCTTCGGGCCGAGGGGGAATTCGACACCTGCTCCGCCAACGCGGTCGCCGACCTGCTCTACGCGATCCAGATCGATCCCGACCACGTGCGGGCCCACCGCATGCTCCTCGCCATGACGAGCGAGCAGGGGAAGTGGACCCGGGCCCTGCAGCTGGCCGAGAAGTCAGCCACGCTCGATCCGGCCGACACCTGGGTGAAGGTCAAGCACGGCGGCGTGCTGCTGTCGCTCGACCGCCCAGAGGAGGCCCGCGTCGCCCTGGAGGCGGTGCTGGCCCGTGAGAACAATCCGCCGCTCGTCACCGCCCAGGTCCACCGGCTGCTGGGCCGCGCGGCGCTGGCCGGCAAGTCGCCGAGCCATCAGACGGCCGTCGAGCACTTCGCCGAGGCCATTCGGCGGGCGGCGCCGCTGGTGGCGCGGAAGTCCACCGGCGTGCCGGCGGCCGCCCGCGAGGTTCTCCTCGACGCCCACCTCGGCACGGCCGAGGCCATCGCCGAGGGCACCTGGCAGCAGAAGGGCCGCGTGATCCCCAAGTGGATCACCCGCAGCGAGGCCATCGTCGACGAGTTCAAGGGGACGCCGCTGGAGAAGATGGTCCTGGAGCTGCAGCTGTGCCGCGGGGCGCTGGCCGTGTCGGCGGCGTCGACCGAGGCGGTCGAGCCGATGCCCTGGGTGAAGCGGCTCCTCGAACTCCGCGACCGCATGGGCGCCAAGGTCGCCGATCCCTGGCGGCGGCGGCAGATCGACTGGCAGGTCGGCCAGGCGCTCGCCGACGCGCTGGCCGCCGCCCAGAAGCGGGGCGACGCCACCGACGCGCTCGACAACGCGACCCTCACCGCCGCCTATCTCGAACGGGGCGCCGAGCATCGCGAGCTCACCGCCAACGAGCGGAAGGAGTACGGCGAACTGCTCTTCGAGATCGGGATCATGCACAGCCTGCAGCGTGGCGACCACGCCACGGCCGTCACCTGGTTCGACCAGGCGATCCCGCTGTGGGAGAACAACGACGCCGTGGGCCGCGTCGACGACCTCGGCCGCCTCGGCGAGTCGTACGTGAGCATGGCGATCTCCTACTGGCAGGTCTCCCGGCGTCCCGACGCCCTGGCCCTCTCCCGCCGCGGCGTCGACCTCATGGTGGCCGCGGTGAACGCCCGCCAGCTCGAGGAGCGGGCGCTCGCGGTGGCCTACGGCAACCTGGCGACGATGTACGCCGAAGAGGGTGACGACGTCCGGTCGCGGACCTACGCCGAGATGGCCAGCCGCGCCGAGGCGACGGGCACGACGCTGCGGTAGGCGCACGCCGGGGTTGCCCGTGCCCTCTCGCCCGGACGTTCCCTCCGGCCCTCCGGGCCTGCGCTCACTCCGTGCTGGCTGCGCTCCGCCATCCTGGCTCCGCTGGCCAGCAAGGCCGGGCTCCAGGGCACGGGCAACCCCGACCAAAATCCGCGCACGGCCAGGAAAGCCGGCGGCGGTTCGCCGGCCGGCCTACAGCAGGCTTTCCAGCAGCAGCCGCATCTTGCGGAGCTCGGCGACCTGGTCGACGCCCTCCAGCGGCGGCAGGTGCGCGCACAGCGCCCGCTTGTATCCCACCCGCTGCAGCTGGGAGACGAGCTTGCCGTACTCGACGTTGCCCTGGCCGATGCGGACCTGGAAGGCGTCGGGCCGCGTGTCCCGCAGGTGGACGTGGCAGACGTACTTGAGGATCGGCTCCCAGGAAGCGGGCTTCTTGTGGGCGTAGATGAAGTGGGTCGGATCGAGCGTCACGCCCAGCCCCGGCACGTTGCGGCACAGGGAGGCCGTCGTCTCGGCGTCCTGCGTCATCCGGCCGGCCGACGTCTTCACGCCGACGACCGCGCCGAAACCGGAGGCGACGGCCACCAGCTTCCGGAGCCGCTCGATCTCGCCGTTGAACGGGGTGCCGAGCTCCGACGACTCGACCACCATCGTCACCACGCCGAGCGACTTCGCCAGCCGGCAGCAGGCGTCGAACTGGTCGTAGACGGCGGGAGTCTCGGGGGCGGCGAACGAGATCGCCACGGGCCGCAGCCGCTGAAGATCGCTGCACTCCGCGACCGCGGCCTCGGGCTGGGCGGCCACCCGGGCCGGCTGCAGGTGGGGGCCGCCCTCCCGCACGTCGAGCTCCACCGCGGTGAACTCCAGCTCCGCCAGCCGTTCCATCGCCGCCGCCAGGGGCATCTCGGGCAGGCATTCGGTGCTGACACAGACGAACACGTCGCGGGCTCCTCGGTCTCTCGTGCTGCGGGCTTGAGATCGTAGCGGCGGCGGGCGAAACCTGGCAACACGGGAGGCCGCGCGGCGCCGGCATCCGTACAATGTCTCTCCGTCGCGAACCGGGTGCGAGCCCCGCGCGGCGGTCACGCCGGAGCCGAACCGACATGGAAATCCAACGACACGACCCGCCGACGCGGGTGATCCTCGAGCAGCCGCGGCCCTGGGGCCGCTGGGGCACGCGGATCGCCTGGACAATCACGGGCCTTTCGCTGCTGGCGGCGATCGGCAGCGCCGGCGCGTTCGCGCAGTACTTCCAGCGCGATGCCCGCGTCGTCGAGAAGTGGCACTCGCTCTCGAAGACCGCCCCGGCGAAGGTGGCGGTCGTGAGCCTCGCCGGCGCCATCCTCGGCGGCGACGGCTTCGCGCGGGCTCAGCTCGACCAGATCGCCGACGACGAGCGGGTGAAGGCGATCGTCCTCCGGGTCGATTCCCCCGGCGGCACGGTGAGCGGCAGCGACGAGATCCATCACCGCCTGGCCAAGCTCGCCGAGAAGCGGGATCTGCCCGTCGTCGTGAGCATGGGAGGCATCGCGGCCAGCGGCGGCTACTACGTGGCCATGGCCAACCGCGGCGGGGAGGACGTCATCTTCGCCGAGCCGGCCACGCTCACCGGCTCGATCGGCGTCATCATCCCGCACTTCGACCTCTCGCAGCTCGTCAGGCGGCTCGACGTGAAGGACGACTCGATCGCCAGCGGCCCGCTCAAGGAGATGCTCAGCCCCACGAAGGAACGGACCCCCGAGCTCGCGGAGCGGGAGCGGAAGATCGTCCAGGGCCTGGTCGACGACATGTTCGCGCGGTTCAAGGAGATCGTGCGGGCCGGCCGGCCGAAGCTCGACGCCGCGGCCGTCGACGCCGTCGCCACCGGGCAGATCTTCACGGCGTCCCAGGCCGTGAAGGCCGGCCTCGTCGACCGGATCGGGTTTCTGGAGGACGCGATCGATCGCGCCGTCGAGCTGGCGGGCCTGACTCCGGAGACGGCGCGGGTCGTGAAGTATGGGAAACCGAAGGGGCTGCTCGACGAGGTGCTCGGCGGCAACGCCGCGCCGGGGGCGCGGTTCTCGCTGGAGGCGTTCGCGGAGCTGACGACGCCGCGGGCGTGGTATCTCTGCAGCTGGTGGCCCGCGTTGATCCGCAGCGAGTGAGCCGAGGGGGTCGGTACGGGAGCCCGGTCACGGTGCGACCGTTTCGGTAGACCGGTCGCCGTGCGACCGGATTCCCGGTTGCAAGGCAACCGGGTTTGGTAGACCGGTCACCGTGCGACCGGATCGGCGGCGACGCCGACGCGGATTCCCGGTTGCACGGCAACCGGGCTACCGAATTCGGCAACGGGGCTGCCGACGCGGCAACCGGGCTACCGATTTCGGCAGTCGGCCGGCTCGGCGACGGCCACGCGGCCCAGCGCGGCGACCGCCGCGTGGTCGTCCGCCGCCGGCGGCACGCCCGCGGCACGGGCGAGCGCCAGCCGGCACCAGCAGTCGCCGGCGGTGAGGGCCGCGTCGTCGCCGGAGGCATCGGCGTGATGCGCCACCGCCAGCACGCTCGTCAGGTCGCGGACCGTCGCCGCCAGGGCCCCGACCTCCAGCTGCCGCTCCGCGAGGTTCCTCCCGTGCCGCCGCAGCGCCGCGTCGATCCGCCCGGCCGTGCGGGCCAAGAGACGCCGCGCCCGACGGGCATGGCCCCGCAGCCGCGCGTCGAGGATGCCGCGATCGCGGCCCGCGTCGCCCCTGGCCAGACCCGCCGCCCGCCAGGCGAGCCACCCGGCGGCGCGGCGCAGGGCCGGGGCCTCGCGGCCGAGTCGCGCAAGCGGGTGGTGCTTCGCCAGCCCCTTGAAGAGGGCGAGGCCGAGGAGGTCGCTCTCCCCCTCGTAGACCGTGACGGCCAGGTGGTCGTGGAGCGAGTCGCCGAGCGGATGCCCGACGAGGAACGCGCGGCCGCCGTGCACGCCGAGGGCGTCGAGCGCCGAGTCGCGGACGCTCTCGCCGGCCACGATCTTGGCCGTGATCGCCTCCAGTTCGCCGGTGCCCCCCAGGTCGATCGCCGTGGCGGCCCAGGCGGCCAGCGCGTCGCAGGCGGCGATCCGCGCGGCGATCCGCCCGAGACGTCCCTGCACCAGTTCCCGCGAGGCGATCGGGCGGCCCCACGTCGTCCGCCGGCGGGCGTGGTCGCAGGCGTGGGCGAGCAGGAGCCGCAGCGTGCCGGCGGCCTGGGCGGCGAGGGTGACGCGGCCGCGGTTGAGACCGTGCCAGACGACGTGCATCCCGTCGCGGCCCTCGGGCGCCGCCAGCAGGTCGGCCTCCTCCACCGGGAAGCCGTCGAACTCCAGCGCCGCGTTGTGGGCGTGCTTGAGGGGATGCAGGTCGTAGTGCCGCAGGCGAAACCCGGGCCCGTCGGCCTCCGGCAGCCGCACCAGCGCCACGACGGGACGCCCGTCGAGCAGGGCGAGCGTCTTCACGAGCCGGCCGTGCACCGCGTTGGTGATGAACATCTTCGTGCCCTCGAGCGCCAGGCCGTCCGGACGACGGTGGAGCACCGCGCGGACGGCGGCCAGGTCGCAGCCCACGTCGGGCTCGGTGCCGCCGAAGATGGAGAGCGGCCGGCCCGCCGCCAGGGACGGCAGGTGGCGGGACCGCTGGGCCGGCGTGCCGAAGGCCGCCACGGCGGTGACGGCGCCGATCGTCGAGTGCACCGCGAGCATGCCCGCCGCGGTCGGGCAGTCCGCGGCCAGCCGCGTGATCGCCCGGGCGAGGTCGAGCATCCCGGCGCCGGCGCCCCCGCACGACTCCGGCGCGGCCAGCCCCCAGAGTCCGACGTCGCCGAGCGCCTCCTCGGCAACCCGCGAGAACTTTCCCGCCGGCGGCGGGGGCGCGTCGGCCAGCGGCGCCGGCGGGGCCGGCTGGCGGCCCACGGGGGCGTCGTAGAGCGTGCCCTCGGCCCGCAGCCGCGCCAGCCGCGCGACGGCGCGGTCGACGACGGCCGTCATCGCGTCGGCCGGCGCGGTCGCGGCCCGTTCCGCTGCGGCCGCGAATCCGCCCGCGGCGGACTCCCAGGTCGCCGCCGCGACCCACGGTGATCCGGCGACCGGCACGGCCTCCGCGGACGGCGGCACGCTGCCGATCCCCGCGGGCACCGGATCGGCCGCGGCCGCCGCGATCCGCCCGCGGAAGTGCGCGGCGATCGCGTCACGGCGGAGCTTGAACGATTCGGTCGCCTCGCCGTGCGCGGCATCGAAGGGGCGGCCGACGAGCACCACGCGCCGCACCCGCCACGCCCGCGGCAGCAGCCGCTGGCGGCGGTCGAGCCGCCGCGCAAGCCAGCGGACGACCCGCGGATGCGATAGCGCCGCGGCGCGGCTGAACACGCGGACGCCCATCCGGGCGATGGCGGCCCGCACCACCGTCGGCTCCGGCACCACCAGCGCCACCGGCCAGGGCAAGCCGTCGCCGACCACGCAGACCTGCGCCACCGCGTCGTCCTCGGCGAGCGCCCGCTCCACCTCCGCCGGCGGCAGCTTGACGCCGGTCGAGAGCACGAGCGTGTCCCGGAGGCGGCCGGTGATCCGCAGGTGGCCGGCTGCGTCGAACTCGCCGAGGTCGCCCGTGGCCAGCCAGCCGCCCTCCGGCGGCGCGGCGGCGGCGGGCGGCACGGTCCCCGGCGGGTCGAGGACCCCCAGCGCGCGGCTGGGCGTGCGGACGAGCAGCTGGCCCACGAAGGCGGGCCGCTCGTCGATCCGCACCTCGACGCCCGGCAGCGGCGGGCCGACAGTGCCGGGCCGGTCGATCCGCGGATTCGACACGGCGACGACGGGGCCGGCCTCCGCGAGGCCGTACCCCTCGACGAGCGGCACGCCCCGCGCGGCGAAGAACTCCGCGGTCCGCCGCCGCAGGGGGGCGCCACCGCTGACGCAGACCCGCACGCGGCCGCCGAGCGCCAAAGCCAGGTCGGCGATCCGCCCCGACCGCGCGCCCCGCTCCAGCCGCTCGAAGAAGGCGGGCACGCCGAGCACCACCGTGGGGGCCAGCGCGGAGCAGGCCTCGAGCAGCCGCGGCCGGTCGGCGACGACGTTGAGGCAGCCGCCGCGGGCCAGCGCCGTGTAGAGGTCGCCCGTCCGGGCCAGCGCGTGGCTCATCGGCAGCCACGAGAGCCGCACGTCCCGGGGGTCATCGAGGAACATGGCGGCCGCCGCCGCGGCGTTGACGGCCAGCGCCCGCTGCGAGTGCATGACGCCGTGCACGCGCCCCGTCGTGCCCGAGGAGAGCAGGATCGTCGCGCAGGCCTCCGCGTCGCACGCCGCCACCCGCGCGGCCAGCTCGGCCTCGAGGCCCGCGGCATCGGCGGCCAGTCCCTTCCAGCCATCTCCGGCGAGCGTCCCCGCGGCGTCGACGGCCACCGTCGTGGCGGCGGGACGCGCGGGACCGCCGCTGCGGACGAGGCCGCGGGGACCAAGCCAGTCCAGCAGCCCGTCGCGGTCCGCCGGCGGCATGTCGTGGTGGACCGCCACGTGCACGAGGCCGGCCAGCAGGCAGGCGAGGTCGACGACGAGCCAGTCCACCGAATGCGGCCCCTCGTGCGCCACGCGATCGCCGCGGCGGAGACCGGCCGCCTCCAGCCGCCGGGCCACGACGACTGCGGCCGCGGCCAGCTGCCCCCACGTCCACGAACGCGGCCCGCCCGCGGCGCCCGTCCCGTCGAAGAGGGCGACGCGATCGCCCGCTTCGGCGACCCGTTCCCGAAGCAGGCCGACGAGCGCGGCCGGTTCGCCGCGTGATCCGCTGACCGGCGGGGCGAACGCGGCGGTCGACGGTTGAGGATTCATGCGTGCATCCGGCGGGAGCGGCGACGACGACCACGCCGCACGCGGCGGATTGTAGTGGCCACCGGAGCCCGGCCCGGACGGTCCCGGCCGCCGACGCGTGCACCGCCGGCTTCGAATCGCGGCGGGCTGCACGTCGCTCCCGGCGACCGGGGGCCCGACCGCCCGGTCGTCCACGACGGCCGCCCGGGGGTCGCAACCGGTTGCCAGGGCGTTACTTCCACCGCGCCGCGGCGTCCGGCCGCAGGCCCCGGATCGCCCTGCCGATCCTGGCGTGGAGCCCGCCGCGCCCGACAGTTACACTCCCCCCGTCATGCACGACACACCCCGAGGCGATACGACCATGAATGTCACGCACGCGGCCTCCGCCGCCGGCACATCCTCCCTCCCGCGTGCCCGGCGGCCCTGGACCGTGCTCGTCGTCCTCGCCATCGCGTTCGTCCCCGCGGCGACCGTTCGCGCCGACCTGCCCGCCGAGCGGCTGGAGCGGCTGGCCGCGGAGGCGGAGGCTGCGGGTGGCTCTTTCCACGCGGTGAGCCCGGCCGCGGTCGACTCGGCCGCCAGCGGCCTCCGGCAGGCACTGGAACCGCTGCGGGCCCTGCTCGCCCGCAGCAAGAGCGGCGCCGACTGGAAGACCTACCTCGAATGGCCGACGCTGGAAGCCCAGGCCGCGGGGGGTGCGGCCGCCGATGCCGCCGTGCTCCGCCGCCTCGAGGAGAAGCTCGGCGCCACCGAGACCGGCCTCGATATGCCCGAGTTCGTCCGCGTCCGCCGCGCCGTCAGCCGCTACGCCGAGGCGGCCGAGGCGGCCCGCGACGCCGGCGCGGCGCGGCTCTCGCAGCGGTTGGGGACGCTCGCCTCGACGCTGCGATCGGCGGCAGCGGGCGGTTCCGCCGAGACGCTCGGGTCGGTGCCCCAGCTGCTCGAGCGGCTGGTCGAATCCGGCCAGGCGCCCGGTGTCGTCCACGGCGTCCGCGAGAGCCTCAACCGGCCGAACATCCTGCTGGCGGTGCACGAGCGGCTGCTGGCGACCGCGGTCGATCGCCCGGTGGACCAGGCGATGCCGATCGACGAGCTCGTACTCGGCACGCGAATCCGCGGCATGGGGCACACCAGCGGCATGGTGCGGGTCGACTTCGTGCCGGCCCACGAGCGGGCCGTGTTCGACCTCGTGCTCTCCGCCCGGAACGTCTCCGACACCCGAGGCA
>JBIIUP010000065.1:0-14017 GCA_044339885.1 Pirellulales bacterium
CGGCGGCGGCGCGGGGGCTGCTGGTGGGGTAGCCAGCGGGCGGCGCCCGCGGGCCGGTCGAGCACGTGCGTCAGGTAGGCGTTCATGATCGCCCGCACCTCGCCGCCGACGGGCGGTTCGAGGCCGATGTCGGCCGGGGGCGCCGTGGCATCGGCCAGCCCACGCAGGGCGGCGATCGCGACGGGCGAGACGGAGATGACCGCGCGGCGGCCCCGGCGGCATCCGGCGCACAGCGCGCCGCCGTCCAGCATGCCGAAGGCGGTGCGGCCTGCGGCGGCGAGCACGACGCCACAGGAGGCACAGTCGTGGAACGCGGGACCGAGGCCCGTGAGCCGCAGCAGCGCCAGTTCGGCCTGGACGACGACCGCCGCCACGCGATCCTCGGAATCGTCGCTGGCCGAGAGCCGTCGCAGGGTCGTGTGGGCCGCATCGAAGAGCTCCGGCTGGGGGTCCGCGTCGGCCGTGAGGCCGGAGAGCAGTTCCGCGACGTGCATGCCGCCGACGAGGGCCGGAAGGCTCTTGCCGACGCGGAACCTGCTCTCCAGGAAGGCCTCGGTGAGCAGGTCGAGGCCGCCCGAGGATTTCCGGAGGACGAGTACCTCGCAGGTGGAAAGCAGGTCAAGGCCGCCGTCGAACCCGCTTTTCGGCCGCCACGCCCCTTTTGCCAGAGCCCGCAACTTGCCGAATTCCCGGCAGTAGAGGGTGACGACGCTGCTCGTCTCGCCGAATGGCACCGTGCGGATGACGATCGCGCGTGACTTCTCAGCGGCCATCGTGCGGACCGCCGGCCGGGTTGGCACCCGCGCGGGGCACGAGCCGCTCGACCCGCACCAGGTCGATCCGGCGGCGCGTGGCCGCGAGCACCTCCAGCCGCACCCCGTGCGACTCGATCCGCTCGCCGACCTCGGGAATCCGCCCGCACTGGTGGAACACGAAGCCGCCGATCGTCTCGAAGTCCTCCTCTTCGGGGAGCGTCACGTCGAGCCGGCGATTGACGACGCCGATCCGCACGTGGGCCAGGGCCTCGCAAGCGTCCGGAGACAGCATCCGCACGCCGTCGGCGAAGGCCTCGTCGTGCTCGTCGGCGATCTCGCCCACGATCTCCTCCAGCGCGTCCTCCATCGTGATCACGCCGGAGACGCCCCCGAATTCGTCGGTGACGACGGCCATGTGGGTGTTGCCCCGCTGGAACTCGCGGAGCAGTTTCTGGACGCTCATCGACTCCGGCACGAACCAGGGGGGCCGCAGGAGCGGCCCCAGCGTCGGCGCCGCCGCATCCGCCCCGAAACCGTCGGCCAGGCGGCGGAGGACGTCGCGGGTGTGGAGGATGCCGATCACGTCGTCGGGCGACTTGTCCCACACGGGCAGCCGGGTGTGGCCGCTCTCGGCGGCGATCGTCACCGCCTTCTGCCAGGGGGTGGAGGCGGGGATCGAGGTCACGGCCGTCCGGGGCGTCATCACGTGGGCGACGCGGACCTCGTCGAGCGCGATCACGCCCCTAATCATGTCGCGGGCCTCCCCCTCGAGCCGGCCCTCGCGATGCGCCTCGTCGACGACGAGCCGCAGCTCCTCCCGCGGCCGGTCGGCGACGGCCGTGGCGTGGCGGCGTCCGAAGGCGCCGGCGAGCACCGCCGCCACCCTGCCCAGCTGCCGCACCGCCGGGGCGATGAGCCCGACGACCGGCCGCCAGAGCGTCCACGTGGCCACGACGATCCACGGACCGGCGAACTTCACCAGCAGCAGCGGCACCAGCACGAGGACCGCCCAGGTCAGCGCGATCCAGCCCAGCACGGCCGAGGCGCCGATCGCCGGCGAGCCGTTCCCCGCGGCCGCCAGGCCGCGGAAGGCCAGGAGCGTGGCCACCACCGAGGCGATGACGACGACGCTCGCCGCGATGAAGGCGATCGACTCGCTGGCGGCGACGATCTCCTCGTACCGCTCGGGTCGCTGGCGGCGACGACAGAGGTCCTGGATGAGCTGCCGTTGCGAACCGCGCACGGCGCGGGCCTGCACGGCGGCGAGGCTCGCCACGCCGAGGAGGACGACGGCCGACTCCAGTCCCAGGGAATCGAGGCTGCTCATCGGGTGGTCCCCCGGGAACGCGGTCGTGACCGGGGCGGGGCAGGCAGTCCGGCGGCCCGCAGCAGCACCCGCTCGCGGGCCCGCATCGAACGGCGGGCCACGGGGTCGAGGTCGTCGTGGCCGGAGAGGTGGAGCAGGCCGTGGATGACGTAGTAGGCCACCTCGCACCGCGCCGGCCATCCCAGCTCCCGTGCCGCCCGCCGCGCGGTCTCGGTACTCACGATGATGTCGCCCGCGAGGTGTGCCCCCGGCGGACCGTTCCCGGCCAGGTCGAACGTGATCACGTCCGTCGGGCCGGGAATCCCCAGCCACTCCTCGTGGACCGCGGCCATCCGCCGGTCGCCGACGAGGAGGACCGAGATCTCCGCGCGGTCGATCCCCTGCCGCGCGGCGGCCTTCCGCACGACCCTCTCCAGCCACGCCGCTCCCACCGTCACGAACCGCTGGCGGTCGACGATGTCGATGACGACGGCCTCCCCGGCGCCGGAAGCCCCCATTAGGCCGTCCGCTGGTCGGGGTACTTCACGCGGCCGTGGTACACGGCCGTGAGGCTCTTCACGAGGCTCTGCTCGATGACCCCGAGCTCCTCGAGGGTCAGGCCGCACTCGTCGAACTGGCCGTCGAGCAGCCGCTTCATGGCCAGGTCGTGGACGAGGCTGGCGATCCGGGCGGGCGTCGGCTCGGTGAGTGTGCGGCTGGCGCTCTCCACGGCGTCGGCCAGCATGAGCACGGCCGACTCGCGGGAACCCGGCTTGGGACCGGGATAGCGGTAGGTCTGCTCGTCGACCTCGCTGCCGTTCGGGTCCGCCTGCGACCGCTCGGTCGCCCGCCGGTAGAAGTACTCGACGAGCGTCGTGCCGTGGTGCTCGGCGATGAGGTCGATGATCGGCTGCGGCAGGTTGTACTGGCGGGCCAACTCCACGCCCTCCTTGACGTGGGCGATGATGATGAGGGTGCTCATCGCCGGCACGAGCGACTCGTGCCGGTTCTCCTGCCCCTGGTTCTCCACGAAGTAGGCGGGCTTGAGCATCTTCCCCACGTCGTGGAAGTACGCCCCCACGCGGACGAGCAGTCCCCGGGCGCCGATCGCCTCGGCGGCCGCCTCGGCCAGGCTCGCCACGTTGATCGAGTGGTTGTAGGTGCCCGGTGCCCGGCGCACGAGCTCCTGGAGGAGCGGATGGGCGGCGTCGCCCACCTCGAGCAGGCTCAAGTCGGTGAGCACGCCGAACGACCGCTCGATGAAGGGCAACAGGCCCGTCATGAGGAAGCCCGCCAGCAGCGTCCACACGCCCGTGCGGCCCGCCTCGTAGAGCAGCTGCGGGCTCAGGGGCCGCTCCTCCAGCAGGCTCGCACCGAGCTGGGTGAGCATCGCCACGGCGCCCGCCCAGAGGCCCACGTAGATGAGCTTGCTGCGGCTGCGGATCCGTCCCACCCAGAACACGACGGCGGCGCCGGCCGCGGCGAGCGTGACGAAATCGGCGAGGCCCCGGCCCAGGCCTACCACCACGACGAGGGCCACCTGAGCGGCCAGGAGGAGCGCCAGGCTCTGGTCGTAGGCCAGCGCGATCGTCATCGCGAAGACCAGCAGCGGCACAACCTCCGCCTGCCAGGCATCCCCCGCGGCGATGACGCACAGCACGACGGTGACCACCGTCAGACCCACGAGCGTCGCGATCCGCCAGAGGTCGTCGAGCACCTCGCGGCGATGCATGTGCACGTAGAACCCGGCGAGCGCGAACATTGCGATGAACAGCCCGAGCAGGGAGAGCGTCCGGGCGACACGTTGCCGCGTCTCCTGCTGCCGCGCGAAGGCGTCGTGCTCCCGACGCAGGAGCACGAGCGCCGCCTCGTCGACGGGCGACCCGGCCTCGGCGAGCACGTCGCCGGCCGCGTAGCGGACGAACTGCTGCGGCGTCTTGGCGACGGCCTCCTTCTTCGCGCGATCGGTGCCGTCGCGGTCGATCTCCAGCGATCCCGACAGCCGCGGCTCCAGCCAGGCGAAGATCCGGTCGGTGAACGGCCCCGCGCCGAGCTCGTCGGAGAGCTGCGACTTCAGCCGGGCCTTGGCCTCGCCGAGGAGCACGTGCGCCACCTGCACCCGCGTCATCTCCGCGGCGTTGCCGAGGGGATGGACGTCGATCTCCGTCTGGCTTCCCTCGTCGATGCCGTGCTGGATCTTCTCGAGCACGCCCTGGTTCTCGACGTCGGAGAAGGCCGCGTCGACGGCCTTCTCGAAGGCGAGCAGCCGTTCCTTGGTGTCGACCCGGCCACGGAACCGCTGGAAGTCCTGCTCGGCGTCGGCGAGGAGCTTGCGGTCCCTCTGTTCCTCGGGCGTCGGCGGCTCCGGCGGCTTCTTCGCACCCGCGGCATCCTCGGCCGCGTCGCCGCCGGCCGGCTTGCGGCCGGTGTCGGGCTCACCCGCCGGCTGCTCGGCAACGCTGGCCTGCTGCTTCCCGGCTGCGGCGTCCGGGGCTGGCGCTGCCGGGGGTTCCGGAGCGACCGGCGGCTCCGGCGCGGCCAGAAGTTCGACGGCTGCCGCCGCGTCGGGGGCGAACTCCAGCCAGGCCTCCCGCGAGACCTTGGCGAGCGTGTCGGCCGCGGCGATCTCCGCGACCCTGTTCCGCAGCCCGTCCCGCAGCCGCACGATCGGCGCCTTGTCCTGCGCGTAGACCACGCGCACCTTCGCGGCGGCCCGCTGCTGGGCCTCGCGGGTGCCCTCGGCGTCGGGCCGCTCGAAGGGCACGCGGGAGACGATCCCCCGCGGCGGCACGGAGCCGGGTAGGAACGGGAACGGCTCCTCCCACCCCTGGAGCAGCACCAGCAGGGCGCCCGAGGCGCCGACGCAGAGCGCCAGCTTCACGAGCACGTCGGCCTGGGAGACGCGTTCCAGGAGGCCGCCCAGGAACCCGGGCGGGGCGTCAAAGGAGCCGCCGCGGCGGGCGCGGCGGCGGGGCTGGGGGGATGGGGCGGTCTGCATGACGGGCTACCGGTCGTAGGCCTCCACGATCCGCTGCACCAGCGCGTGCCGCACGATGTCGGACCCGCCGAGCTCCACGCGGCCGCAGCCGGCGACGTGCTGCAGCCGGCGCATCCCGTCGACGAGGCCGCTGGTGCGATCCGGAGGCAGGTCGATCTGCGTCGTGTCCCCCGAGATCACCATCTTCGAGCCGTGCCCCAGACGCGTGAGGAACATCTTCATCTGGGCGACGGTCGTGTTCTGCGCCTCGTCGAGGATGATGAACGCGTTGTTGAGCGTGCGGCCGCGCATGTAGGCCAGCGGGATCATCTCCACGATGTCCTGCTCGGTGAGCCGCTTGACGACCTCGTAGTCCATCATCTCCCGCAGCGCGTCCATGAGCGGCCGGAGGTAGGGGTTGATCTTGGCCTGGAGGTCGCCGGGCAGGTAGCCGAGGCTCTCACCGGCCTCGACCGCCGGCCGCACGAGCACGATCTTCTTCACCTGCTCGCTCCGCAGGTATGAGACGGCCATCGCCACGGCGAGGAACGTCTTCCCGCAGCCGGCCGGCCCGCTGCAGAGCACGATGTCGTGGTCGCGGATGGCCTGCACGTAGGCGGCCTGTCCCGAGGAGCGGGGCACGAGCTGGCGGCCGGCCTCACGGATCTGGATCGGCTCGTGCCTTTCCGCCGGCTTCTCCCCCGTGGCCACGGCGAGCAGCCTGGTCACGGTCTCCGGCTCGACGGCCCCCTGGTCGCGGGCGATGCGGTCGAGCTCCTCGAAAATCTCGGCGGCCCGGAGCACGGCCGGCTCCTCCCCTTCGATGTGGATCGAGTCGTCCCGCGCCGACACGCCGACGCCGAGCGCGGCGCGGATCCGGCGGAGGTGCTGATCCCTCGGCCCGAACACCGCGACGAGGCGTTTGGAATCGACGACCGCGATGGACGAGCGGGGCATCGAAACCCGCGGCGGCTTGTGCCACCGGCGGTCTCGGAGGAGGAAACCCAGTACTCCCTTACTATACCCCACGCTCCGGACGGGCCCCGGCGGGCCGTTCAGCGGCCCAAAACCCAGAGAATCCACGCGATCGGGGCCGCCAGGAGGAGCGAGTCCACGAGGTCCATGACGCCCCCCAGGCCGCCCAGGAGCCGCCCGGAATCCTTGGCTCCCAGCTCCCGCTTCACGAACGACTCGGCCAGGTCGCCCACCATCCCGGCGCCGCCGACGAGGAGGCCGAACACCGGCCAGCCGCCCCACGGCTGAACGGCCGAGAAGCCGGTCCGTTCGAGCACGAACCAGGCCGCCGCCAGCGATGCGACGAGCGACGCGGCGGCCCCTTCCCAGGTCTTGCCGGGGCTCAGCAGGGGCGCCATCCGGTGCCGGCCGACGAGCGTGCCGACGACGTAGGCCGCGATGTCCCCCGCCTTGACCACCGCCACGAGGCTCACCAGCGGCAGGATGCCGAGATGCCCGGGCCCCCGCTGCTCCGGCCCCAGGTCCTCCACGCAGACCAGCCGCAGGGCGACCATGAATGCCAGCGGCAGGCCGAGGCTCGCGACGACGAAGACGCCCGCGGCCAGAGGTTCCAGCCGCCGGGCCCCGGCGCGATACCCGGGCAGCTCCGCCGCGGCGAGCAGGACCACCGCGAGCGTGACGGCGACGGCGGTCCAGCCGAGGGCGGCCACCGGCGAGACCGGAATCGCGTCGGCGGCGAAGGCCTGCGCACCGACTGCGGCCGACACCGCGACCATCACGGTGGCGAATTGCACGATCGAGCCGCGGACACCGACGCCCGCCGCCGCGAACAAGCCGGCGTACTCCGCGGCGCCGCGGGCGGCGACGACGACCACCACCGGCAGGAGCCACCACGCGGGGAGCGAGCCGCCGAGGCTGACGGCGTCGGCCCAGGCCAGCCCCACGAAGGCGGCGACGACGATCGCAGCCACCACGGCCCGCGAGGCGAACGCGCCGGTCCTCGTGGCGAACCCCGTCGGGGATGGAGCGTTCATGATTCCGGCACTCCCCCGAACCGGCGGTCGCGGCCCGCGAAGGCGGCCAACCCGCGGTCGAAATCGGCCTCGGCGAACTCCGGCCAGGCGACGTCGGTCACCCAGAGCTCGGCGTAGCTGATCTGCCAGAGCAGGAAGTTGCTGATCCGCATCTCGCCAGCGGTGCGGATGAGCAGGTCGGGATCGGGCATGCCGGCGGTGTCGAGGCGGCTGGCGAACGTCTCCTCGTCGATGGCGGCCGGATCGAGCTTGCCCGCCCGCGCGTCCTCGGCGAGGCTCCGCGCCACGGCCGCGATCTCGGCCCGCGAACCGTAGTTGATCGCCAGGCACAGCCGCATGCCGTCGTTGTCGGCGCACATTGCGACGGTGCGGTCGAGTTCGGCGAGGGTCGAGGCGGGCAGCCCCTCGCGGCGGCCGATCATCGCCAGGCGGATCCGCTCCCGCATGAGCAGCGCCCGCTCCTCGATGACGTACTGCTCGAGGAGGTGCATGAGGAAGTTGATCTCCGCCTCGGGCCGCCGCCAGTTCTCGCTCGACAGGCAGTAGAGCGTGAGCTGCTCGATGCCCAGCCGGGCGGCGTGCTCGGTGATCCGCCGCACGCTGGCGACGCCGCGGCGGTGCCCCTCGATCCGCGGCAGCCCGCGGCCTTGCGCCCAACGGCCGTTGCCGTCCATGATGATCGCCACGTGCCGCGGGATCCGGTGATCGCCGTCGGCCGGCGGGGGCGTCACGCGTTCGCGGGCTGGGATCGTGGCCATGCGCGGTCCGGGGACGTGGGGCGGTCGCAGAAGATCGTCTGGTCGCGATCGGGGCCGACGGACACGATCGTGACCGGACGCCCGAGCAGCTCGCCGATCCGTGCAAGGTACCGCTTCGCGGCGGCCGGCAGGGCCGCGAAGTCACGAACGCCGTCGAGTTCCTCGCGCCAGCCGGGAAGCGTCTCGTAGACGGGCACGGCCCGGCGGAGGTCGTCGACGTGGCTGGGGAACTGCTCCACCCGGCGGCCGTCGATCTCGTAGGCCACGCAGATCCGCAGCTCGTCGAGGCCGCCGAGCACGTCGAGGAGCATGACGGCCAGCTCGTCCACGCCCGAGAGCCGCGCCGTGTAGCGGGCGGCCACGGCGTCGAACCAGCCGCAGCGGCGTGGCCGGCCGGTGACGGTGCCGTACTCCCGGCCGCGCTCGCGGAGGTGCATGCCGACGGGGTTGTCCTGCTCGGTGGGCAGGGGTCCGCCGCCGACCCGCGTCGAGTAGGCCTTGACGACGCCGATCACGCGATCGATCCACCGCCCCGGCACGCCGGAGCCGCTGGCCACGCCCACGCCGGAGGAGTTGGAGCTGGTGACGAACGGGAAGGTGCCGTGGTCGATGTCGAGGAGCGCGCCCTGCGCCCCCTCGAAGAGCAGGCTGCGGCCCGCCTCGGCGGCGTCGAGCAGAAATGCCGTCGTGTCGCAGACGAACGGCCGCAGCCGCTCGCCGTACTGCCGGTAGACCGCGAGGATGGCGGCGGCGTCGAGCGGCTCCAGGCCGCTGGCGGCCTGCCAGTTGGCGAGCACGAGGTTCTTGAAGTCGACGGTGTGGGAGAGCTTGGCGGGGAAGTCGTCGCGGTAGAGGTCGCCGAGCCGGATGGCGAGCGACCTGCCGACCTTGTCGCGGTAGCAGGGGCCGATCCCGCGGCCGGTGGTGCCGATCGCCTCGCCGCCGGAGAGGCTGCCGTCGAGCATCCGGTCCTCGGCGATGTGCCAGGGGAAGACGACGTGGGCCCGGTCGCTGATCCGCAGCTTGCCGGCCACGGTCACGCCCCGGGACTCCAGCCCGTCGATCTCCTTGATCACGGCCGCCGGGTCGAGCACCACGCCGCCGGTGACGACGCAGTCCACGCCGTCGCGAAGGATGCCGCTGGGGATCAGCGAGAGCTTCCAGGTCTGGCCGCCGGAGACGACGGTGTGGCCGGCGTTGGCACCGCCGGCGTAGCGGACCACTATCTCGTGGTCTTCGGTGAGGATGTCGACGAGCTTGCCCTTGGCCTCGTCGCCCCACTGGAGACCGATGACGCAGGTGCCGGGCACGGTGGGGAGATCCTCTCGGGAGCCTCGAAAACGCGGAGGCTGCCTTCGTGAGACCTCCCCACAGAGTCTAAAACCGCGGCAAACCCGGTCAAGCGGCCGGAGCCCTCGCCGCCGGGTTTCCCGGCCGTGGCCGCGGCGGCTGCGTATGCTCCTGTCTTTCCCATGAAGTCGCATCCCGGAACCGTCCATCACGTGGCCGCCGCCGATCGCGGGCAGACGCTCGCGACCTTCCTCCGCGCGCGGCTCGCCGGTGCGAGCTGGTCGCGGGTGCAGAAGCTCGTGCGGTCGCGGCACGTGCTCGTCCACGGCAACGTCTGCACCGACGAGGCCCGGCGGCTGAAGGAGGGGGAGGTGGTGAAGGTGCTCGAGGTCGCCGCCGCCCCGCTCCCGAAGTCCGCCGACGTGCGGATCGTGCACGTCGACGACGATGTTGTCGTGGTCGACAAGCCCACCGGCCTGACGACGACCCGCCACCACGAGGAGGCGTCGTGGCCGGCCCGCCGGCGGCAGGTCCAGCCGACGCTGGAGGAGCTCGTCCCCGACGCCATCGGCCGCTTCCTCGCGGCCCGCGGCCGGAAGGCGACCGGCCGGAGCCCGCGGGGCGAGGCCGTGAAGCGGCGGCGGGTGCCGCCGGTGCGGGCGGTGCATCGCATCGACCGCGAGACGAGCGGGTTGGTGGTCTTCGCGCGGAACGTGCCGGCCAGCCGAATCCTCGCCGAGCAGTTTCGGCTCCACACGACGCACCGCCGCTACCTCGCGATCGTGGCGGGCCGCGTCGTCGCCCGCACGATCACGACCCGCCTCGCCCGCGACCGAGGCGACGGCCGGCGCGGCTCGACCTCCGCCGAGGACGGCAAGGAGGCGATCACGCACGTCTCGCCGCTGGAGCACTTCGGCTCGACGGCCACGCTCGTCGAGTGCCGGCTGGAGACGGGCCGCACGCACCAGATCCGGATCCACTTGGCCGAGTGCGGCCACCCGGTGTGCGGCGAGCGGGTCTACGTGCCGCCGCGCCGTGGCGGCACGAAGGACGAGCCGCGGGCGCCGCGGGTCATGCTCCACGCGGCGGAACTCGGCTTCGTGCACCCGGTGACGGGCGACGAGCTGCGGTTCTCCAGCCCGCTGCCGGCCGACATCCGCCGGCTGCTCGGCGAGCTGCGCAAGGCCCACCCGCCGAAGGACGCACCCCGGCCGTAGCCCGGTCGCCGCGAGGGAGCCCGGTTGCCGCACGGTAGCCCGGTTGCCGTGCGGTAGCCCGGTTGCCGTGCGGTAGCCCGGTTGCCGTGCGGTAGCCCGGTTGCCGTGCGGTAGCCCGGTTGCCGTGCAACCGGGTGCCTTCGCGCGACCCGCATTCCCGGTCGCACGGCGACCGGGCTACCGACCGGGCTACCGACCGGGCTACCGGCCGGGCTACCGGCCGGGCTACCGACCGGGCTACCGACCGGGCTACCGACCGGGCTACCGACCGGGCTACCGACCGGGCTACCGACCGGGCTACCGACCGGGCTACCGACCGGGCTACCGACCGGGCTACCGACCGGGCTACCGGCAATCGCGTTACGGCAGCGACAAGGGCTCGCGACCGGACCGCGTGGCCGCCGCCTTCCAGACGGCCGCATCGACGTCGTCCCCGACGAACCGCGTCGAGCCGTCGGCCATCGTGACGTTCACGCCTCCGGGATGACGGCTCCGCGCGGCCCGCCAGCCGTAGCCGGCATACATCAGCCGCTTGTCGGAGGTGTTCATCACCACGCCGATGCAGTCGATCGTCGGATCGTTCGGCAGCCGGGCGTGATTGTAGAGCGTCGTGCGGTACTCACCGTTCGCCCACGAGAAGCCGCGGAGGTCGGTGTAGTTCCAGACCCCCGCCGACCGGCAGGTCGCGTCGGACAGCGGCGACCGCATGACGAAGGCATAGGCGGTGTCGGGCTTGGCGTAGGCCCGGTCGGGGGTCTGCGTCGGGCCGTCGCCGAGGATGCTCTCGGAAAACGCCACGGTCTTCGTCAGGCCGTCACCGACGTCCTTGGGCGCCACCCGGGAGTTCACGAAGAACATCCCGTCGGTCTCGAACGGCGTCCCGTCGAGACCGCTGCCGGTGGAGCCGGCGTAGTTCGTGGGCCCGAACAGCTCCGACACGGGCGCCGCCTTGTCGCTCGGGCAGAGGAACAGCGGCACCGTGATCCTCACGATCGGCTTGTTCTGCGGGGCGATGGCATCGGGCTTGAGGTCGACGTAGAGCGGCACCGTGAGATCGAGGCTGCGCAGCAGCTCCTCCTGCTCGTAGAACGGCGCGAGGTGGGCGAGCACCGACCAGCGGAAGTACTGGTGGGGAAAGTTCGGCCGCAGGGCCCACCGCCTCGACTCGGCTCCGAGCGGCCACACCCCGCGGACCGAGACATGATTGGCGGACGCCAGGGCGATCTGCCGGAGGTTGCTCGTGCACTGGATGCGTCGCGCCGCCTCCCGGGCGATCTGCACCGCGGGCAGGAGCAGCCCGACGAGCAGCCCGACGATCGCGATGACCACCAGGATCTCGACGAGGTTGAATCCCGCCCGTGCCGGCCGCATCAGGCCACCCTGCGGCGCCGGCGCCAGGCCTTCCAGCCGATCGCCATGCAGCCCATGCCCGCCAGCGCGACCGCCGAAGGCTCGGGAACCACGGCGAGGCCGCCGATGGCGCCGAAGTCGAACCCGCCGACATTCGCCCCGGCGGCGGGGTCGAAGAGCACCGTCGTCGTGCTGCCGTCCGCCGCAATCCGCCAGAGCAGGCCCGACGCCGCGCTGTCGCCGGCGATGAGGTCTCCGCCGGTGAGCGCGGCAATCGCGCCGGGAGAGCCCAGGCCCACGCCGTCGAGGAGTTCGTCACCGAACGCGGTCGTGGTGTTCGTCGCGAGGTCGGTCCGGTAGATGCGGCCGTTCATGACGCTCGCCGAGTAGAGCGACGTCGACCCGCCGACCAGGAGCCCCGTGGGCCCCGCCAGGCCCGTGTCGGCCGGAAGGTTCGCCCCGGACCCCTCGACGGCCACGTTGCCGGCGAAGGTCCCCGTCACGCCTGCCGACGCGAAGCTCGCGATCGTGCCGGTCAGCGTCGGGAAGGCATACTGCGAGCTGCTGACGTACAGAGTGCCATCCGGGGCGAGGGCCAGCCCCGGACTGGCGCCGAGATCTCCACCGGCGCCGCCCGTGTAGTCGCCCACTTGGAGCGGCCCGCTGCCGTCCCAGCCCGCGACCTTGAGGACGGGGCCCGTACTCGTGAACCCTGGGTAGAACTGCGAAATCGGCGAGCGGCCGACGAGCATCTCGCCTCCCTGGCTCGCCGGACGGAAGGCGATCGACGCGGGGGCCACCGGCCCACCGGAGAACGGCGGGGAGGTGCCGTCGAGCGCGACCACCGGTGCGATCGATCCGGTCGCGATCGTGTACCGGCTGATCCGCCCGCCGCTGAAATCCGGCGCGACGTCGCCGATGTAGAGATTGCCGTCCGGTCCCAGCGCGAGCGCGGAAGGTTCATTGAGATCGTAGGCCAGTGGCAAAGCCACCGCCGTTGCATACGGGTTGCTGGTCTGGAACCTGAAGAGTTGGCTGCCGGAACTGCCCGTCCGACTGATGACGTAGACGGTGTCCGCCCGGGCGACGGCCGGGCACGCCGTCATGGCGAAGGCCAGCGTGGTCAGGGCGAGGAGTGGACGAGCGAGGCGGCGGTGCATGGTGATCTCCGGAAGCTGCGAAATCGGAAGCGGCCGCAGGGTGGCGGCGCGAGGAACGGCGGGCACGGTGAACGGGGTGCCGGAGGACGCGACGCCACGATCGGGCGACGCGGGGCATCGAGATGTCGGTCACCCAGCGGACTGGGCGTCCGTCAGACGTTCACGAGCGGTTCCGAAGACGAGCGTGAAGACCAAGAAGTCAGACCAGAAATGGTATCCCTCCACGAAGCCCTCCGCAACCCGCTCGGAAGTCCGCCAGCGAGCCGTTCGGGCTGTCGCTCATGCCCCGAGGGGTTGCCCGTGCCCTCGAGCCGGCGTAGCTGGCAAGCGCAGGCACGATGCCGGAGCGCGGCCAGCTTCGAGTGAGCGCAGGCCTGGAAGGCCGCAGCGAACGTCCGGGCGAGAGGGCACGGGCAACCCCGGCCTTCGAGCACGCCCGCAGTTCATGGACGGGCCGGATCAGCGGTAGCTTCCGTGGCAGCCGTCGCAGGACTTCTTGATTCTGTCCAGACAGCCCCGGGCGCCGGCGTAGTCACCCTTCTTCACGAGCACCTTCAGCTGCTTGGCGGCGCCGGTCATGTCCTCCGCGAACTTCAGATAGTCGTCCTCGTCGGCGAAGTCGGGATCGCTGCCGAAGAGGGTCCGCCCCATCATCACGACGAGGTCCGCGGCCTGCTCGGCCCGGGAGCCTCCCGCCCGGAAGGCCTCCTCGCCCGAGAGCACCTCCGCCAGCGAGTCCTCGGCCGTCTTCAGCTTCTTCATCATGTCGCTGCGGTCGAAGTCGCCGTCGGCCACCGGCTCCTCCGCCGCCGAGGCCGCCGGGGCCGGCGTCGCGACCGCCCCGCCCGCAGCGGGCCGGCCGAAGTCGCTGGGCCGCTCCCCGTCGAGGAGCGCGAAGGCATCGGCCGCGAACTGCGACTCGACGACCTTGTCCCACTGCCGCGGCGGCCGGGCCCGCCGGAGCGGCTTCGGCGCGGCGGCGAGGCAGGCCAGCGAGACCGCGACGACGAGGGCGACCGTGGGCGGGCGGAGCATGACGGGTCCCGAACGCTGCCGGCGACGAAATTGCCCGACTAGGATTCGAACCTAGACAAAGGGAACCAAAATCCCTTGTGCTACCGTTACACCATCGGGCAGGGCCTGCTTCCCGGCCCGTCATGTTAGACGATTTTCCGCGGCCACAGCCCCGCCGCGG
>JBIIUP010000066.1:0-13931 GCA_044339885.1 Pirellulales bacterium
CACGTCGGAGGGTCACTTCGTCGTCGAAGTGACCGACGACGCACTCACGGTGCGATGCGGGAACGCGCCGGCTTGGCAGGCAGATCTCCGGGGCGGAGGCCCGGGTCCGCCGCCGCTGACGGCCCCGGGTCGAACGCCAACGCCGGCCGGTTCACCGCGGTAGCCGACGTGTATACGATGTTTCGGCAGTGACCGGGTGTTCTCCGGGAGAGTCGGGAGGGAACCATGGGCGACGGGGCTGGTCGGAGGATCGGGGCGACCGGGTGCTTGGCGGGATTCCTGGGCCTGCTCGTCGCGGGCTGCGGGACGACCGACGGCCGGGTCCCCGTCGAGGGCACGGTCATCATCGACGGCCAGCCGGCGGCCGGCGTGACGGTCTGGTTCCACGCGGCGGCCGAGACGAAGGGCAACGGCGGCTACGCCGACACCGATTCCGGCGGCCGTTTCACCGGCCGGACGCACCAGGGCCGTCCGGGTCTCTACCCCGGAAGCTACGCCATCACGCTGTCGGTCGGACAGTCCGCCGAGGGTGTTCCGGACGGTGGCGGGCGGGGAACCAGCATTCCCGGGGTCTACACGCGGCCGGAGACGACACCCTTTCAGATGACGCTCAATGGCCGGCAGGGCCCACTCGAACTGAGCGTGGCAGCGGCACGGAAGTGATGTTGGCCCCGGCCTCGGCCGTCAGTCCGGCGAAGGCATCCCGCAGCCGGCGCGATGCATGCCGCACGTGCTGGCGGGCCCGCCGCTCGGCGGCCACGGCGTCGCCAGACCGGACGGCGACGATCATGGCCTTGTGCTCCCGCAGGACGATGCCCGCGTGCCGGGACGCCTCGGATCGCTTCATCTTCCGCCCTCGGGCCGCCGCGATCCGGTGGTACATGGGCCCGTAGAAGATGCCGTGCAGTTCGGCGAGGAGATGCTTGGCGGACCGGGCGATCCGTTCGTTGTGGCTGGACTCCGCCAGCGTCGCATGAAATCCGTGGTCGAGAGCGAACCACTCGGGGGATTCATAGCCCCCTTTCTCCGCCAGTACGATCGTCCGTTCGTGGATCGCGCCGAGCTTGGCGAGGTCCTCCGGCGTGGCCTTCTGGGCCGCCGCCCGGGCCGTCCCTCCCTCGAGCAACTCGCGGTAGTCGTAGAACTGGGCGATGTCGTCGAGCGAATACCGCCGGAGCCTCAGGCCACGGGATCGGCCGTCGCTCACGAGCAACCCCTGGCCCCGCAGCCTTCCGAGCGCCTCGCGGACCGGGATCCGGCTCACCCCCAGGTGGGCCGCGAGGTGCGTCTCGACGACGCGATCCCCGGGCTGGATGTCTCCCGAATGGAAGAGGTACTGGACGATGCGGTCATAGACGGAGTCGTGTTCCATGGCATTCCCCCCCAGCATACCATCGCCCCTCCTGGGCCCTCTCCGGCGGTCTCCCCGCGGAGCTTATGAAGCGGCGGTGCCAGATGGTCTTCGGCACGATCGACGCCCAGTGGATGTCCTGACCGCCGCGGCGGGCAGGGCTACGGCGCGCCGCGGACGGGCGGGGCGGTGGCCAGCATCCGGTCCAGGAGATTCCGCGTCATCCGGGCCACGCGGGCGTCGGCGCCGGGGAGGCTCTGCGGCAGCACCAGACCGGGGGGCGCGGCGAGGCCGAGCGGCCAGTAGCAGGTCGCGGCGTTGAACACGAAGTTGCCCCGCGGGCCGGGATGGCAGGTCGCCGTGTAGACGCCGAGATTGTTCTTGCCGTTCTTCTTGACGCCGCTTGCCGTCGGCCCGGTGGCGACCACCTCGAGCCCCGGGATCGGCGCCGGGTCGCCGTGATACTCCCAGCCGATGAGGCCCGGGATCGTGTCGCCCCTGCCGAGCCCCGTGCCGGCGTGGATCCAGTGGTCGGGCAGCGTGCAGACCCAGTCGCCGAGGCCCGTGACCGCGCCGGTGGTGTGGGCCCCCATGAGTTCGTTGCCGTAGGGCCGCTCGTGGGGCAGCGTCGACATCTTCACGAACTCGCGGGTGCCGTGCGGCGGGCCGAACACGCCCACCCGCTCGAAGGCCCGCTGCCGCTCGTCGAGCAGGACGCGTCCGTAGACGGCGTTGCCGGAGAGGAAGGCCAGGTTCACGCCCGCCGCCAGCGCCGCCTGCACGTTGCGGAACATCTCGATCGTCCAGTATTCGTCGTGCCCCACGCTGAGGAAGCCGTGGGCCCGCAGCAGGCCGGCGGGGTCGCGGTGGGTGTCGAGATTCGAGACGTAGGAGACGTCGTAGCCCTGCGACTCCATCCAGAACGCCAGCGGAAACTCCCACAGGAACCACTCGCCCGACCCGACCGAGAGCGGTTGGTCGAGAAGCTGGCAGTATTTGCCGTAGGGCCGGTCGAAGCCCACCTGCACGCCGGCGCCCCAGTACCACTTTTCCACGCCGTCGTCGTAGAGGGAGAACTGGTCGGGCCAGCGGTTGTAGGCCTGCCAGGTGAGGTCGCTGCACTGGAAGATGAAGTCCGCCGGGCGGTCGTCGCGGACGATGAAGATCACGTAGCTCTGCCGCCCGCCACCCTTCTCCGTGAGCTTGCCGACGTAGACGCCACTGGGCCAGTCGGCGGGAATCTTCAGTTCCGTCGCGGCCGGCCATTCGCACCGCCGCAGCCGCTTGGGCCCCACGGGCGGATCGGGCTGCGCGACGCCCGGGAACTCCCCGAGGCTCGCCATGAGCCTGCCGCCGGTGCCGCCGTAGAAGCCGGTGCGGTAGATGTCGATCGTGAACCGGCTCGCCGGCCGCGTGCTCACGAAGATCGAAAGCGTCTCCCCGGCGCGGATGCTGGCATGGGAACAGAAGCCCTCGATCGCCGGGCTGCGGTACTTCGTCGCGGGATCGACCTCGACCTTCGTGAGCATCCAGTCGCGGGTGCCCGGCCGCTCGTTCTCCGCGCGGATGAGCCCGGGGGCGGCCGGCGTCGCCGCCGCCAGCGGGCCGGAGACAAGGGCCGCCGAGCCGGCCGCCGCCAGCCGGCCGACCGCCTCGCGCCTCGACAGCAGGTGGCCCCCGTCGCGCATGCCCCCGTCGCTCATGTCGCCTCCTCCGCTGTCCGCGGATCGCCGTCAGCCCGGGCCGCCCCAGATCATGGCGACGCTCGTCGTCAGCGAGCCGCCCATGTTGAAGGTCATCACCGTCCGCGCCCCTTCGACCTGCCGGTCGCCGGCCTCGCCGCTCACCTGCTGGAAGGCCTCCACGACCTGCCTCACTCCCGTGGCCCCGACGGGATGGCCGTCGGCGATCAGGCCGCCGCCGGTGTTCACCGGGAGCGAGAAGGCGGGCTTCGTGCCGACTCCCACGCGGTCGCGATCCTGCGGCAGCGTCGTGGCGCCCGATGCCAGGAGCGCCGACCCGCCCCCCGGCTCGGCCCAGCCGAGCGCCTCGTAGGTGACGAGCTCCGTGATCGAGAAGCAGTCGTGCAGCTCGGCGGCATGGAGGTCGCGCGGCCCCACGCCGGCCATCGCGTAGGCCCGCTCGGCGGCCCGGCGGACCTGGGGGAACTCGGGCACCCGCTTGCGGTCGATCCGCAGGTGGTCGGTCGTGTGGCCGAAGCCGAGCAGTCGCAGGCTCCGCCGGCGAAGGAACCGGTCGGAGGCGAGCACGATCGCGGCGGCACCGTCGGTGATCTGCGAGCAGTCGCTGATCTTGAGCGGCGGGGCGAACCGGGGGTTGGCGTCGCAGGCCGTGAGGGCCCTGTCGAGCGTCATCTCCGCACTGCGCATCTGGGCCTGCGGGTTGCGGGCGGCGTGGGCGTAGTTCTTGAGCACGACGGTCGCCAGTTCCCGCTCGGAGAGGCCGTGGAGGGCGGCGTAGCGGTCGGCGATCCCGGCGAACATCTTGGGCATCATGTGCTCGCCGTAGAGCGGCTTCTCGGCGTTCCAGTCGCCGGCGGCCGCGAGCACCTCGGAGCCCTCGGCGGGGGACATCGTCTTCTGCTGCTCCGCGCCGACCACGAGCACCACGTCGTGGAGGCCGGAGGCGACCCAGTGGACGGCGTTGAGGACGGCGACCGACCCGGAGGCGCAGGCGGCCTCGGTGTGGAGCGTCGGGATGCCCACGAGGGCGTCGTCGATCTCGACGAGGAGCGACCCCAGGTGGAGCTGCCGCGTGTAGAGGCCCGCGGCGAAGTTGCCCACGATGCCCGCCTCGACGGCGGCCGGCTCGAGGCCCGCATCCGTGATCGCGGCCCGCCCGACCTCGACGACGGCGTCGGCCAGCGTCTTTCCTTCCTTGCGGAAGTTCCGCTTGAAGTCGGTCCGGGCGACGCCGATGACGTGGACGTGACGGTTCATGGATGCTCCTGAAGTTGCTCCCGGAGTTTATCCGGCCACCGGTGCGGCGAGGCCGGCGAACGTGGCCAGCCCTCCGCGGAACGCCGGGAACCCGATCCCCAGCACGGTCGCCAGGTCGAGGGCGTCGGGCGAGTCGACGACGCCGGCGGCGAGCACCCGCCGGGCCTCCTCCGCCATCGGCCGCAGGAGCCGGTCGGCGAGGTCGTCCGCGGATCCGCCGCCGGTCGTCGCGGCGGTGAACTCGGGGTTCGCAGCCGGCTTGCCCTCGCGCGGGTGATCGTAGAAGCCGCGGCCGGACTTGCGGCCCAGCCAGCCGCGGGCCACGGCACGGGCGACCGCCGGCGGCGGCTCGAACCGGCCGCCGAGCGGCCCCACGAGCGCCTCGAAGATGAAGAGGCTCGTGTCGAGGCCGATCTCGTCGAGGAGGGCCAACGGCCCCATCGGCATCCCCCAGCCGCGGGCCGCGGCGTCGACGTCGGCGACGGAGGCGCCTTCTTCGAACAGGATCGCGGCCTCCCGGAGGTACGGAAACAGCACCCGGTTGACGACGAATCCGGGAGCATCGCCGACCACGACCGGCGTCTTGCCGGCCCGCGCGGCGACCGCCACGCCGGTGGCGACGGCGTCGGCCCCGGAGCGTTCGGCGCGGACGACCTCCACGAGCGGCATCCTGGCCACGGGGTTGAAGAAGTGCAGGCCGATGACCCGTTCCGGATGCCGGGTCGCCGCGGCGATCGATGCGACCGCCAGGGAGCTGGTGTTGCTCGCCAACACGGCGTCGGGCCGCACGGTCTCGTCGAGCCGGCGGAAGACGTCGAGCTTCACCGGCAGCGATTCGACGACCGCCTCGACGACGAGATCGGCCGCGGCGACGGCCGACCAGTCGGTCGTCACCCGGGGCGGCTGCCCGCCGGCCGCGGCGAGCCGGGCGGCGGCGGCGGTGGCGGCCGCCTCGTCGGCCTCGACGACCTGCACCTCCATCCCCGCGCGGGCCAGCGCCGCCGCGATGCCCGCTCCCATCGTCCCGCCCCCGATGACGGCCGCCCGAGCCACGTCGCGGGGCGTGCCGCCGGCCCGCTGCGCCGCGGCCTTCTTGCCTCCAGACCGCAGGAAGAAGAGCCGCAGCAGGTTTCTGCCAGCCGCACCGCGTCGCAGCTCGATGAGGATTCGGCGCTCGGCGTCGGCGCCGGCGGCGAAGCCGTCGCGATACGAGGTCTCGACGATGTCCACGACCCGCAGCGCCGCCGGCAGGTGGTCGCCGGAGCGGCCGCGGGTCTCGTCGCGGGACCGCTGGCAGGCCGCGGCACAGGCCGCGGGATCGGGGTCGACGAGAGCCGGCCGCGGCGTCGGATCGAGGGCCCGTCGACGGGCGGCGTCGAGCAGCTCGTCGGCCGGCACGACCTCGTCGATCATGCCGAGCTCCAGCGCCTCCCGCGGGGCGACCGTCCTGCCGGTCACGAGCAGCTTCAGTCCGGCTTCGATGCCCAGCAGCCTCGGCAGCCGCAGCGTGCCGCACCAGCCGGGCACGATACCGATCGCCGTTTCGGGGAGTCCGATGCGGCTCCGCGGCACGTCGGCCGCGATCCGGTGCCGGCAGGCGAGGGCCATCTCGTAGCCGCCGCCGAGCGTGTCGCCGGAGAGCGCGGCCACGGTCGGCACGCCGAGCGCGGCGATGCGGTCGAAGATGCCCTGCCCGCGGGCCAGGAAGGCGTCGAGCGCCGGCTCGTCGGCATCCCGGATCTCGAACAGGTCGCCGCCCACGACGAAGGTGCCCGGCTTGGCGGACGCGAAGACCACGCCCGCCGGCGGGTCGGCCTCGAGCTCCTTCACCACCGCGTCGAGGTCGGCCAGCACGGCCGACGAGACTGCGTTCACCGACTTCCCCTGGACGTCGAACCACACGATGGCGACGCCGTCGGCATGGCGTTCGGAGCGGACGGACGGCGGCATGACGGCGATTCCCGAGGGCTGGTGGCGATCGAACGGATGCGGGGCGGATTGTGGACCAACCGCCGACGACGTGACCAGGGGCGGGGCGGAACCTCGCGGTCCGCCTGGTCCGCACCGAGCCGTCCCCCGGGTCGCTGCCGGCGCCGCGGCGGTGCGCTACACTGCAGCGGCGATAAACTCGGGGTATCCTGCCCTCGCGGCCCGCCCTCCTCCGAGGAAGACCACAGCCATGCTCCGCGCCCTCGACGACGCACCGGCCGCCGGCCGGCAGTCCACCGGCCCCGGCACCGACGCCATCTCGATGATCCTCGCCCAGGCGGGCCGCAGCCCGGAGGAGATCGCGTCGCTGGCGACGCTCGACGAGGCCGACCGCGCCGCCGAGGGCCAGTTCTCCGGCGCGCCTCCCACGCTGGCGACCCTCTTCGGGCGGGCCAGGGTCGCGGAACTCGACGCGGGCCGGTTCAGCCCGACGCCCGAGGTGGCCGCCACGATGGCCGCCTGCCTGGAGTTCCTCCTCGAACGGAAGCGGTCCGGCACGCTGCTCGACCACGAGAAGATGCTGTTCGCCGACGCCACGATCGCCGGCCTCGCCGAGCGCGGGTTCTTCGGGCTGGCGATTCCCCGGCAGTACGCCGGCAGCGGTGCGAAGCTCGGCGATCTCGGGCCGCTGCTGCGGGCGCTGACACTCATCCACCCGGACCTCGCCGTGATGTTCGAGGTGCACAACTTCCTCGGGCCCGTCACCCCCCTGCTCGACTTCGGCACCGACGCCCAGAAGGACCACTACCTGCCCAAGATGGCCCGCGGCGAGCTGCTCGGCTCGTTCGCGCTCACCGAGCCGGGCGTCGGCGCCGATCCCAGCCGCCTGTCGCTCACTGCCCGGCGGGACGGCGACCGCTGGCTGGTGTCGGGGGTGAAGTGGCCGATCACCAACGTGATCTACGGGGGCATCTGCGTCCTCGTCCTCAAGCTCGAGGGGGAGGGCCTGCCGAAGGGCCGCGACTCCGCGATGCTCATCTTCGAGGTCCCGAAGGCCGACGACCAAGGCTTCCGCATGGTCCGCAACCGGCTGAGCGCCTTCGACTACCTCTGGAACGCGCGGTTCCGGCTCACCGACTGCCCGGTGCCGGCCGGCAACCTCCTCGGGCCGCCGGGCAAAGGGCTCGCGCAGGCCTTTAGCTCGCTGGCGAAGGGCCGCGGCGGGATCTGTGTCAACAGCGCCGTGAAGATCTTCCGTCTGCTGGCGCAGCTCATCCAGGATCCCGAGGTCCAGGCCCGGGCCGCCGCCGGTCAGCCCGGCGGCACGCAGCCCGGCGGCTGGGTCCACTTCCGCAGCACGTTCGGCCGGCCCATCGGCGAGTCGCCCCGCATCCGCGCCTGGTTCGGCCGGGCCACCGCGCACGCCCTGGCGAGCCGGGTGCTCGGCGACGTCTGCTTCCGGCTGGCCGCCAACGGGGTCCGCGACGAGACGATGGGGATGATCGCCAAGGTCTTCTCCACCAAGGCGCTCTTGGAGACGGCGATCCACACCTACCAGGTCCAGGGGGGCCGGTCGGTGCACGTCGACGAGCGGCGGGCGGCCGCACGGCGGCGGGAGGAGGTCGCCGACCGCCGCGGGCTCATCGAGAACTACATCGGCGAGAACATGCACGAGTTCGCGATCGCCACGGTCTACGAGGGGCCGAACCCCGTCCTCGCCGACGTCGGCGCGCCCAACGCCATGACCCGCGGCATCCGCACGCGGTTCCTGGAGCCGATCGGCCTGGCCGAGGCGCAGGGGAAGTCGGGCTGGCTCGCGAAGGCGGCCTTCGGCTCGTACGTGGCCCGCACCGTGCTCGGCTCGCTCAATCCCTGGCCCGGCGACTTCTCCGGCATGGAGCGGCTCGGGCCGGCCCGGCAGTGGCTGGTCCGCCAGGCGCTGCGCCGCAACCGGATCCTCGGCCGGCGCATCCTCCTCATCATCGCGAGGTACCAGAAGAGCTTCATCGAGGAGAGCTTCCTGCTCGGCGACGAGGGGGGGATCTTCGACCAGCTCTGCGTCTCGGTCGCGGCGCTCGTCTACGCGATCGCCAACGACCGGCAGGAGCGGGAGTACGCGCTCGTCGCCGAGGCCCTCGACCTGGAGGCCGAGCTGCTCATGCGCCGCCGCGCCCCGTCGGCCGACCTGCAGCGCCGCTGGGCCGAGATCGGCCGGCTCGTCATGACCGGCGATGCCGCGCTCTACAAGGACCTCATCGCCGACATCGAGGTCAGCGGCATCCCGCTCGACCCGCGGTCGATCGACCTCTATATCTGACCGCAATCCGACCGCAGGCCGCCAGGAGCCAACCCGGCACTGCGGGCCGAACCCACCGGGAGCCCCCGCCGTGCCAGACACCGTGATCGTCGAGCAGCCCCGGCCCGGAGTCGCGGTCCTCACGCTCAATCGCGCCGAGCGCCGCAACGCCCTCTCCATCGCCCTGCTCGAAGGGCTCGTCCACGAGCTCGACGGCCTGGCCCGCAGCGGTGCCGCCCGCGTGGCGATCCTCCGCGGCGCCGGCCCCGTGTTCTCGGCCGGCCTCGACCTCGCCGAGGCCGCGAACCCCGACCTCGTCGAGCGTTCGGCCCGCTGCGTCGCCGCGGCGCTGGCGGCCCTGCGGCACTCGCCGCTGGTCACGGTGGCGGCCGTCCATGGCGGCGCCTACGCCGGCGGCGCGGGGGTGATGGCGGCCTGCGACATGGCCGTCGGCACCAGCGACCTGCGGGTCTCCTTTCCGGAGGCGCAGCGCGGCCTGCTGCCCGCGCTGGTCTGCGACGTGCTCCGCGTGAAGGTCCGCGAGGGGGATCTCGCCGAGCTGTTCCTCGTGGGCAACACGATCGACGCCGACCGGGCCCGGCAGATCGGCCTGCTGCAGCGGGTCGTGCCACCCGAGCGGCTCCTCGACGAGGCCCTGGGGATCGCGGCGGGCATCCTCGCCGGCGGCCCGCAGACGATCGTCGACACCAAGAAGCTCCTGCACGCCGCCTACGACCGCGGCCCGCACGACGCGGCGGCGGCGCAGGCGTCGATCGCGGAGCACCTCGCAGCCCGGCGCAGCCCCGAGGCGGCCGAAGGCCTGCGGGCGTTCCTGGAGAAGCGACCGCCCTCGTGGGCGATCTGACGCCTGCTCCTTCCGGTGGGCCGGGGTTGCCCGTGCCGTCTCGCCCGGACGCTCTCGGTGAGCCGGGGGTGCCCGTGCCCTGTCGCCCGGACGTTCGCGGTGGCCTTCCTGGCCACCGCTCACTCCGTGCTGGCCACGCTTTCGCCCTCCGGGCTGCGCTCGCCAGCAAGGCCGGCTCCATGCCACGGGCACCCCCTCCCGAACACCTTCCAATGAAGCCAGGAAGACGAAGAGGGGTTGCCCGTGCCCCGAGAGCCGGGCTCGGCGGCAAGCGCAGCCAGGATGGCGAAGCGCAGCCGGCGTGCAGAGAGCGGAGGGCAGGATGCCCGAAGCGAACGTCCGGCGAAAGGGGCACGGGCAACCCCGCCCCACACCACTACGCCGTCTCGATCCGGGCGGCATCCTGCAGGCCGAGCTCCTCGATGCTCATCTCGCGCATCCGGAACTTCTGGATCTTGCCGGTCACGGTCATCGGGAAGCTCCCCACGAACTTCCAGTAGTGCGGCACCTTGAAGTGGGCCAGGTTCGCCCGGCAGTGCTCGCGGAGCTCCTCCTCCGTGGCCGTGCGGCCGTCGCGGAGGCTGACCCAGGCCATGACCTGCTCGCCGAACTTCACGTCCGGCACGCCGATCACCTGCGCGTCGCGGACGGCGGGGTGCCGGTAGAGCACCTCCTCCACCTCCCGCGGGTAGATGTTCTCACCCCCCCGGATCACGAGGTCCTTCAGCCGGCCGGTGATCCGCAGGTAGCCGTTGGGCTCGCGGAGGGCGATGTCGCCGGTGTGCAGCCAGCCGTCGGGGTCGACCGCCTTGGCGGTCATCTCGGGCATCCGGTAATAGCCGAGCATCACGCAGTGGCCGCGGGTGCACAGCTCGCCCGACTGCATGTCCGGCAGGGGGCTGCCCGTGGCCGGGTCCACGATCCGCACCTCCAGCCCCGGCAGCGGCCGCCCGATGGTGCCCACGCGCAGCTCGAGCGGATCGTCGGTGCGGGTCTGCGTGATGAGCGGCGAGGCCTCGGTCTGGCCGTAGCCGATCGTCATCTCACTGGCCCCCATCTCACCGGTCACCCGCTTCATGAGCTCCACCGGACAGGGACTGCCCGCCATCATCCCGGTCCGCAGCGAGCGGAGGTCGCTCGTGGGGTAGGCCTCGTGCTCGAGCATCGCGATGAACATCGTCGGGACGCCGTAGACCGCCGTGCACCGCTCCGCCTCGATGGCCCGCAGCGTCGCGTCGGCCTGGAAGCCCTCCCCGGGGAACACCATCGCCACCCCATGGACGACGGCGCAGAGCGAGCCCAGCACGCAGCCGAAGCAGTGGTAGAGCGGCACCGGGATGCAGAGGGCGTCGCGGGACGTGAACCGCTGGTTCACGCCGGCGTAGTAGGCGTTCACGAGGATGTTGCGGTGGGAGAGCGTCGCCCCCTTGGGGTTGCCGGTCGTGCCCGAGGTGAACTGCACGTTCACCGGATCGTGGCACGAGGCCTCGGCCTCCGCCGCGGCCAGCCGCTCCGGCGACACCTCGTCGGCAGCTGCCAGGAAGGCCTCCCAGGAGACGGCCCCCGGCGGGGTGTCGCCGCGGAGCGACACCACCTTCCGCAGCCGCGGGAACGCCGCACTGCCGATGCCGTCCGGCCCGGCGGCCGCCAGTTCCGGCACCACCTCGGCGAGGATGGCGTGGTAGTCGGTCGTCTTGAAGCGGTCGATGACCGCCAGCCCGGCGATCTCGGCCTGGCTCAGCACGAAGGCCAGTTCGGCGGGCCGGTACGCGGGGTTCACCGTCACCAGCACGACGCCGACCCGGGCGGTGGCGAACTGGAGCACCACCCACTCCGGCACGTTGGTGGCCCAGACGCCGAAGTGGTCGCCGCGGCGGAATCCGGCGGCGAGCAGGGCCCGGGCCACCCGATCCACCTCACGGTCGAACTCGGCCCAGGTGATCCGCAGCCCGAGGCCGGGGAACGAGACCGCCAGACGGTCGGGCACGCGGCGGCTCGTCGCCCGCAGCACCTGCCCCATCGTGAGGCCCTCGACCCACGGCACGTCCTCGTCGCGGACCACGGCCGACTCCGGCGACGCCGGCGCGAGCTTGGCCCCGCCGCCGAGCGGCATCGCCAGGAGCGCCTGGGCGAGCGCCTTCCCCTGCGCGTCGTTCCGCAGGCCGCGGCGGAGGATGCCGCGGACCACGAAGTTGAGCCCGCCGAGGTTCGGCAGCTCGTGCCGCTCGACCGACGTGACGCCCCGCGCGGCGAAGTATTCCCGCACGCGGTCGGCCGTGAGCCAGGCGGCCAGCCAGGGATAGTCGGCCGGGTCGCGGGCCAGGATGCCGACGTTGGCGCCGGTGCCCTTGTCGCCGCTGCGGCCGTGGGCGACGTCGGCGAGGACGCGCGCGTCGTCGGGCGCGACCCGCCGCGCGGCCGGCCGCGGTGCGGGAGCCGCTGCCACGGAGGGGGACGCCGCGGGCCACGCGGGGGCGGCAGCCCGGCCGGCCCGCGTGTCGGTGGTGGTGAGGGTCTCGACCCGCGGCACGACCCGACCGGCGTCGACGAGGCAGGGCCAGTAGCGAAACACCGGATGCACCCGCGGCCGCCCCTCGGCGTAGCCGGTGGTGCCCTGCGGTCCCGCCGTGACCAGCGGCATGAGCTCGCGGGTGAAGGCCTCGACGGCGGCCCGCGTCTCGGCCTCGACCGCGATCCGCAGCACCGTCTCGTAGCCCCCCTCGCCGCGCGGATCCATGGGCACGACGGGCACGCTGTCGGCCCGGCCCAGGCACTCGACCACCGTGTCGCGGAAGACGCAGCCGGACTCGCGGAGCCGGTCGAGCACGATCGCCCCGCACCGCCGCGCCTTGGCGGCCGAGTCGGGACCGAAGATCGTGAGCATCCCGGCGGCGCGGAAGCCGTCGCGGAGCGTCGCGCTGACCTTGAGCGTGGCGGGGGGCGGCCCGCCCCGCGCTCCCTGCACCCGCACCCGATCGCGGCCGAGCTCCTCGATCTGGAGGCCCAGGAACGAGACGGTGACGTCGGGGCTCACGTACCGCCCCGGATCGCCGATCTCGTAGACGAGCTGCTCCTTCACCGTCGCGGCCGTCACCCAGCCGCCGGCCGCGGCGGGCTTCGTCACGACGCAGGCCCCGTGCCGGTCGACCTCCGCCACGGGAAACCCGATGTGAGCCGGGTCGGGCACGTCGAGCCAGTCGGTGGAGATGCCGCCGGTCACCTGCGTGCCGCACTCCAGCAGGTGCCCGGCCACGGTCGCGCCGGCGAGGCGATCCCAGTCGTCGGGCCGCCAGCCGAAGGCGTGGATGCAGGCCGCCACGACGAGCGACGGGTCGGCGACGCGACCGGTGATCACCAGCTCGGCGCCCCGCTCGAGCGCCTCCACGATCCCCGCGGCGCCCATGTAGGCGTTGGCCGTGACCAGCCGGTCGGAGAGCGGCCGCAGCGGCTCGCCGGAGTCGAGGTTTGCGTGGACGTCACCCGCGGGGGTGTTCCGCCGCAGCTCCTCGAGCACGTCGTCGCCGGAGACGACGCCGATCACGATCGGCCGGCAGCCGGCCTCCTCGAGCGCCGCCCGGCAGGCGGCCGCGCAGCCGGCGGGGTTGAGGCCGCCGGCGTTGACGACGAGGCGGCAGCGGCCCCCCGCGGCCCAGTAGTCGGCCAGCCCCCGCACGACCTCGACGAAGTCGCGAGCGTAGCCGAGCCGCGGATCCTTCTCCCGCTGGCCGGCGAGGATCGACATCGACACCTCGGCGAGGTAGTCCATCGTGAGGTAATCGAGGCCGGGCTCCTGCCGGAGGAGGTCCCGCGCGGCCGAGGGCCGGTCTCCCCAGAAGGCCTGCGCGTTGCCGATCCTGACCACGTCCTTCATACGTGCCTCGCGATGCCGGGCGGTCGACGGAGATCCTCGGGGCGGATCGTGGCCAGCGCCGCGGCCAGCCAGGTTCGGGTCTCGTGGGGCTGGATGATGGCGTCGACCCAGCCCCGGGCGGCGCCGTAGCGGATGTCGGTCTCCTCGGCGTAGGAGCCGCGGATGGAGTCGCGGAGCGCGGCGACCTCCTGCTCCGAGAGCGGCTTGCCCCCTTTCTCCGCGTCGCGGATCCGCAGCGACAGGAGCGTGTCGGCCGCCTGGTTGCCTCCCATCACGGCGTAGCGGGCGTTGGGCCAGGCGAGGATGAGCGCCGGGTCGTAGGCCCGGCCGCACATCGCGTAGTGTCCCGCGCCGTAGGAGCTGCCGACGATGACGGTGAACTTGGGCACCGTCGCGATGCTCATCGCCCGCACGAGCTGGGCACCGGAGCGGATGATGCCCGACTGCTCGGCCTGCTTGCCGACCATGAAGCCCTGCACGTCCTGGACGAACACCAGCGGCACCCGGTTCTGCTCGCAGTCGTCCACGAACCGCGCCGCCTTCTCGGCGGCGTCGCCGTAGAGGACGCCGCCGATCTGCACCTCACCCTGGGCCGTCTGCGCCCGCTTCCGCGCGTTGGCCACCACGCCCGCCGGGCGGCCGCCGATCCGCACGTAGGC
>JBIIUP010000262.1:0-3833 GCA_044339885.1 Pirellulales bacterium
CCAGCTCGTGCTCAACTACGCGACGTCGGCCGCCGGCAGCATCCGCGTCGAGATCCAGGACGCAGCGGGCCGGCCGATTCCCGGCTACACGCTCGAGGATTGTCCGGAGCGGTACGGGGACGAGATCGAAGGCGTGATGGCGTGGAAGTCGAACCCCGGGCTCTCGGCGCTCGCCGACAAGCCGGTGCGGCTGCGGTTCGTGCTCGCAGACGCAGACCTCTACGCCCTGCAGTTCAAGGAGTAGCCCCATGAGCGGATTGCGGATCCTCGTGGTCGACAAGCTGGCCCCCGCCGTGGTCGACAGGCTCTCGGCGCTCGGCACCGTCACGGTCGACACGACGGCCAAGGACGCGGCCCTCACCCGGGCGATCGCCGCGCGGAACCCGGAGGTGCTCGTCGTGCGGAGCACGAAGGTCACCCGGGCGGACATCGAGGCGGGGTCGGCCCTCGCGCTGGTCGTGCGGGCCGGGGCGGGCGTGAATACGATCGACCTCGAGGCGGCCTCGCGCCGGGGCGTCTATGTGGCCAACTGCCCCGGGAAGAACGCGATCGCCGTCGCCGAACTGGCGATCGGCCACCTCATCAATCTCGATCGGCGGATCGCCGACAACGTCGCCGCCCTGCGCGAGCACCGGTGGGACAAGAAGGCCTTCGGCGCGGCGCGGGGCCTGTTCGGCCGCACGCTGGCGGTCCTCGGCACCGGCCAGATCGGCCAGGAGACGATCTCGCGGGCCCGGGCGCTGGGCATGAACGTGGTGGCCTGGTCGCGGTCGCTGACGCCGGCGGCCGCTTCCGCGCTCGGCGTTGAGCGGGCGGAGTCGCCCGAGGAGGCCGTCGCGGGCGCCGACGCGGTGAGCGTGCACCTGGCGCTCGCACCGGAGACCCGCGGCCTCGTCGGCGAGTCGGTGTTCGCCGCCATGCGGCCCGGGGCCTTCTTCATCAACACGGCGCGGGCGGAGGTCGTCGACGAGGAGGCGCTGCTGCGGGCGATCGCCGGAAAACAGCTCCGGGCCGGGCTCGACGTGTTCGCCCGCGAGCCTGCGGCCGGGACCGGCAGCTTCGCCGATCCGCTCGTCGACTCGCCGGCGGTCTACGGCACGCATCACATCGGCGCCTCGACCGACCAGTCCGAGGAGGCCGTCGGCGAGGCGGTCGTGGAGATCGTGGCCGCTTACCGCGCCGGCGGCGCGATCCCCAACTGCGTGAACCTCGCCACCCACACGCCGGCGACGCACCAGCTCGTGATCCGCCACGCCGACCAGGTGGGGGTGCTCGCGGGCGTGCTGGACATCCTCCGGGAGGCCGACATCAACGTCGAGACCATGCAGAACATCGTCTTCTCCGGGGGACACGCGGCCTGTGCCCGGATCTCCACGGTGGGCGAACTGGCCGCCGGGACGCTCGCCCGCCTTGCAGCGGCGCCGCACATTTTCGCCGTGTCCCAGGTGAAACTCTGAGCGCAGCGGGCCGCCGGCTGGTGTGCGGTCAGTTTCCGAACGGCACGATCCGGTAGGTCGCGGCGATCTTCCCGGGGGGCGTGGAAGCCGAGCCGGGCGGCAGAAGCTCGAGGAGCACGGTGTGGTTGCGGCCCAGCCGGAACGTCGCCGCGGCCTCCGTCTCGATGTCGACACCGAAGCCTCCCCGGTCGATCCGCACCCGCCGCGTGGCCGCCCCTTCCGCCGTGAGCCCGGCCCCCTCGGCGGTGGTGACCGCGGTCGGGGTCTTGCCGTCGGGACCCTTGGGCAGGAAGGGAATCATCTCGACCGCCGACCGCAGCTCCGCCCAGGGCCGCTCGTGCGCCCAGATCGACATCACGCGGGCATAGTCGCTCTGGGACAGCCGCACGGTGCATTCGATCGCCTCGGGGCCGAACGTGAACGAGCGGGCCACCCGCACGTGGGCCCCGCGGATCTCGCCGGAGCTCGTGACGGTCGTGCCCTCGAGCCGCGCGTCGCCGTGCTCGCTGATCGCCGAGATCACCGGCACCCCGTCCCACCGTTCGGCGGCGAGCGTGTGGACGTGGAGGTCGGGCCACTGGCTCGGGTGCATCCCCTTGCCGTAGGAGTCGTGGAGCGTCGAGGCCAGCACCGGCCCGCGGCCGGGCACGGTGAGCTGGCAGATCGTGCCGCCGCCGAAGCCGAGCTGCCCCTCGAAGCACTGGCACATCCATTCCGGCGCCAGCCGGCCGTGGAAGGTGACCGCGTAGTAGCCCTTGCGGCGGGCGGCGAACCACTCGTCCCCGCCGTTGACGCTCACCGTGAAGTCCGGGCCCGGGGCGGACTTCGCGGCGAGGGAGCCGATCTTCCACTTGGCGTCGCCCTTGTGGGCAGACATCTTCGTCCGAGCCGACCAGGGATTGGCCTCCACCGGCCGGCCGTTGGCCTCGCTGCAGGCGAGGTAGCTGTAGAGTTCGCGGTAGCGGTCCACGACCTCCTGGAATCGCGGATCGTCGGTCGCGTCACCGAGGATGCCCCCGTCCTTGACCCACTGGTTGTCGCCCGCCATCCAGTTGTCGAGCAGGTAGGACCCGTAGTGCATGTCGTGGGCGAAGTGCTCCTGGGCATCGCCGGATCGCGACAGACCGCTGCCGACTCCCCAGCCCTCGGTCTTCCAGCGGTCCCAGAAGGTCTCGAAGAGCTGCTTCTGGAGCGGGTCGCCGGTGGCCCGGTGGCAGTACCACAGCGCCACGGGAATCTGTGCGAAGGCGTTGCCGTTGACCTTCTCGATGTGGGTGGCGAAGGCGAGCCGGTCGCCGGCCATGATCAACCCCTCGCGGACCAGGCTCCGGAGTTCGTCGGGCAGGTCGTCGCGGCCGAGCAGTTTCCAGCCCGGCTTGAAGATGCGGCAGCCGTAGTAGCCCAGCGCGTAGGCCCAGTTGGTCCATGACGGCGTGCCGCGGCCGTCGCTCGTCTCCAGCATCCGCAGCCCGGCCACGAGCGGCTCGACCTCGGCCCGCAGGGCCTTCTCCGCGTCGGTGGCGTCGAGGGGATGCGCCTTCAGCCACTCGTGGAGCCGCACCTGGAAGGGATGGAAGAACACCTGCCCGTCGGCCTCCAGCGTGCCGCCATGGATCGCCGCGGCCGTGGCCGGATCGGGGGCGAACACGGCCGTCGCCCCCATGCCCACGTAGTCGGCATACGGCTCCTTTCGCTGGAGCGTGAGCTTCAGCAGGTAGTCGTTGGGGCCTGGGGAAACCTCCAGCGCCAGCAGCTTGCCGTCGTAGGCGCCCGGCTCGAGCTTCGCACCGGCCTTCTGCCAGGGGCCGTCGGTGGCGTCGTAGCCCCCCTTCGCGAGGCCGTCGAAGAGCACCTTGCCGTCGGGTCCGGTGAGCGTGAACTTCCGCGACCGCGGCTCGTCGGGCTCGGCCACGGCGACGAACAACCCGGTCGTGCCCGGCGGCACGTAGATCCACGCTTTGCGGAGCAGGTCGCCGTGGCCGTGGATGAAGGTCGGATGGCCGGACAGCGCGGTCTTCAGCGCCGGGTCGAGCCGCAGCGTGACGTAGTGGTCGGGACCGCCGGCGAGCACGACCCGGTAGACGCCGGGCACGCCCCCCGCGATCCGCCGGTCGAACCGCCGCGGCCGAATCGTCGCCAGCCGCGCCGGATCGCTCCAGGCGCTCCAGCGGATCGACGGCGTCGTCCCCTTCACGTAGTGGTTCACGAAGCACTGCAGTTCATGGTCCCAGCCGCCGATGCGGTCGGGCAGGTTCGCCGTCGTGCAGCCGTCGTCGGGGATCACCTCGCGGACCACGGGCTTCCCGGCGGGGTCGTAGACCTTGAAGAGGATCTCCCGCGGACCGTTGGCCTGGAGGTTCAGGTCGCGGACATCGA
>JBIIUP010000264.1:0-3810 GCA_044339885.1 Pirellulales bacterium
AACCGTGACCACCCCGACCCGACCCGCCGGACGAGGCCACGCCCTCCGCCGCGCGGCCGCCGCAGAGACGCTCGGCATCGTGGGCGCCCCGTTCGCGCTCGCCGCCCGGCTCGTGGAGCGCTCCGGCTTCGACGCGGTCTATCTCTCGGGTGCGGCCTTTTCGGCCGGCACGCTGGGCATCCCGGACATCGGCCTGTTCACCGTCGATCAGCTCGTCGAGCAGACGCGGATCCTGGCCCGCTCCGTCACGATCCCGCTCGTCGTCGACGCCGACACCGGCTTCGGCGGCCCAGCGGAGGTCGCCGAGACGGTCCGTCGGCTCGAGGAGGCGGGAGCGGCGGCGATCCAGCTGGAGGATCAGCGCGCGGCCGACAAGCGGTGCGGCCATCTGCCGGGCAAGCAGGTCGTGGAGCCGGCCGAGATGTGCGAAAAGCTGGCGGCTGCGGCCGCGGCCCGCCGCGACCCGGACACCGTGATCATCGGCCGCAGCGACGCCCGCAGCGTCGCCGGCATCGACGACTGCGTCCGCCGGCTACACGCCTACCGCGAGGCGGGCGCCGACTGGCTCTTTCCGGAGGCCCTGGCATCCCGCGCCGAGTTCCAGGCCGTGGGCCGCGAGTTCGCGGCCTCCGCGACGCCCCTGCTGGCGAACATGACGGAATTCGGGGCCGGGCCGCTCATCCCCCTGCCGGACCTCGCGGCGGCGGGCTTCTCGGCCGTGCTCTACCCCGTGACGCTCCTGAGGCTGGCCATGAAGGCGATGGAAGCCGGGCTCGCCGTGCTCGCCGACGAGGGCACGCAGGAGAGCATGCTCGATCTCATGCAGTCGCGGGAGGAACTCTACGACCTGCTCGGGTACGATCCCCGGCAGCCCGAAAAGCACCTCGCTCCGGGCTGAGTCCACCCTCACTCCCAGGACACCCGCCATGACCGCCCCCGGACCGACCGCGACGGAGTTCGCCAAGGGCCTGGCCGGCATCGTCGCCGGACGGACCTCGATCTGCTCGCTCGACGGCACGCTCCGCTACCGGGGTTACGACATCGAGCCGCTCGCCCGGGCCGGCGACTTCGAGGAGGTGGCCTTCCTGCTGCTCCACGGGGAGCTCCCCACGCGGGCCGAGCATGCCGCCTTCCGGGAGCGGGTCTCCCGGGCCGCCCGCGGGCTCGATCCCGTGGTGATCGACGCGCTCCGCCGGCTTGCGGAGGCCAGCCCGCAGGCCTCCCCGATGGACGCCATCCGCACCGGCGTGAGCATGCTGGGGCTCCTCGAGCGGGACGACACGCCCGGCCCCCGCCCCGCCCTGCTCGCCCAGGCGGAACGGCTGCTCGGCCAGGTGCCCGCCCTGCTGGCGGTCTGGATGGATCTCGCCGCCGGCCGACCGGTCGCCCCCTGGCCGGAGGCCCCGCTCGCCGCCGCACTCCTGGAGCGGCTCATCGGCTCCAAGCCCTCCGCGGCCCAGGCCGCGGCCTTCGGCACGACACTCGTCTTCTACGCCGAGCACGAGTTCAACGCGTCGACCTTCACGGCCCGCACGGTCGCCTCGACCGGGTCCGACATGCACTCGGCGATCACCGCGGCGATCGGGGCACTCAAGGGGCCGCTCCACGGCGGCGCCAACGAGAAGGTCCTCGAGGTGCTCGGCGAGATCGGCTCGCCGGAGCGGGCGGAGGCGTGGGTGCACGAGCAGTTCGCCGCCAAGCGGGTCGTGATGGGCTTCGGTCATCGCGTCTACAAGGACGGCGACGTGCGGGCGAAACTCCTCGGCGCTATGTGCCGGGACATGGCCCGGGGCACGGCGGCGGCGGAACGCCTGGAGGACCTCGCCGAGCGAGTCGAGCGGATCATGCTCGACAAGAAGGGGCTCAAGCCCAACCTCGACTGGCCCGCGGCGCGGGTCTACCACGCGCTCGGCCTCCCGGTGAAGGTGTTCACGCCGATCTTCGTGGTGGCCCGGGTCAGCGGCTGGACCGCCCACGTCATCGAGCAGGCCGGCGACAACCGGATCATCCGCCCGCTGTCGCTCTACGCCGGACCGCAGCCTCGGGACTACGTCACGATGGCCGACCGCGGCTGAACCGCTCGGCCCGCGCAGCGGCCTACCGCAGGCTGGCCGACTGGCCGACGGCCGCCGCCGTGCCCGGGGCCGCCGACTCGCCGCCGGCGTTGGCCGGCGCGGCCGGCTCGACCTGTGCCTGGACGGTGACCGTGGGCACCGCGCCCTCGCCGAGATCGGTGGTGATCCGCAGCTGCCGCTCGACCCGGCCGGTCGCGGCCCCGGCCTGGAACGTGATCGGCAGGATGTGCACCTTCGCGGGCTTCGTCGTCGGCTCGCACGTCAGGCACCCGTCCGGGCACTGCACGCCCGTGATGGAGAACTCCCGATTGGCCCGGATGACCACGTTCTTCGTCACGCTGCCACCGCACAGCACCGACCCGAGGGCGAGCAGCTGGGGGCTCACGGTGATCTCCGCAACCACCCGCCCCTCGACGTCCATGGGAATCTGCGTGGCGCGGGGGTCGTCCGTGACGAGGATCAACTGTCCCTTCACGTAGCCCGCGGGGGCCTCGGGCTTCAGCCGCATCGTGAGGTCGTAGGCCGTCTGCGCGGCGGTCGTCACGGGCTTCGACAGGAACACCTCGAAGCTCGGGTTCGCGCTGCGGACGTCCTTGATGGCCCAGGGCGAGCCGCCGACGCGGGTCACGCGGACCGTCCGCTCGGCTCCCTTGCCCAGGTCGACGTTGCCGAGGTCGACGAAGGGCGGCTCGAAGGTCACGTCGCCGCGGATGTTGCCCGCCACGCGGAGCTGCACCTCGGCGTAGAACGGCTTGTCGAACGTCACCGTCAGCGTCGCGCCGTGCTGACCGAGGAACGTCCGGGTGTTGAACTTGGCCACGACCTCCGCGGTCTCGTGGGTCTTCAGGTCGCGGGCCGTCACTTCGGGCGACGTGCAGCCGCAGCTCGTCCGCACGCCCACGACATGGAGGTCCTCTTTGTAGAGGTTGCGGAACACGAACCGGTATTCCGTCTTCGAGCCCTTCGCGACGGTGCCGAAGTTGTGGCTCGTCACCGGGAACATCTTCTTGGCCCACTCCTGCGCGATGGCCGAGCCCGGCAGGAGGACGGTCACGGCCGCGGCGAGGGCGAGCCCCGCGGCGGCATGGCGACGACGAGGGTTCACCGGACTGGCGGCGAACATCGGACGGGCACCTGGAACGGCGGAGACAGCCGGGGCGGAAAGCCCAGATCGAATGATGAAGACTACGGCTCTCATGGGAGCGGCGTCAAACCTTCGGCGCGAGGGGAATGAGGAGGACGGGACGGACACCGGCTGCCGCCTCGCCACTGCAACTATCCACCGCCACGGGTGTCGCTTCCCGGTCCCCGGGATCGATTTTTCAACGAAATCCGGGCCCGGGAACGGCACGACCGATACAGCCGAGCGGGTCGAGTGGACGCCGCAGGCACCCCGTGTTCCGGCTTTTTTCCCACGGACGACCTGGCGAACCGCCGAGAATGTCCTCGGGTCCAGTCCGGCCGGCCGCGGAGGCGACGTGGCGGCCGGCAGGCCCGGCGGCGGACAGGTCGCTAGAATGGAAAGCTGCTCGGCAGCCTGGTTCCGCGCGGCTCGTCAGGCCGGCGGGGTTGCCGATGGCATCGGGTTTCCTCACGACAGGACATCGAAGGGGGCGTACCGGTTTCGACCGGATGGCAAGAGGTTCAGATTGCGTGCCGTGGTTGGTCGGCTGGCCACGTTAAAAGTCGACCGTGCTTCAATTGCCGAAGCTCAGTTCTCTCTGGCTGCTTAACT
>JBIIUP010000067.1:0-13796 GCA_044339885.1 Pirellulales bacterium
CCACCGTCTCGCCTCCCCGATTCCCTTGAGACAGGTTCGCGCCAGCGGATGCTCCTCAGCAGATCCGCGGCAGCTGCTCGCCGATCGGCATCGGCACCACCCGGGTGCCGCCGATGGCCGTCCGCATCACCACCATCCCCGGATGATTTGCGACGACGCGGCCGAGCACGGTCGCCCGCCGACCGAGCGGATGGGCCCGCAGGGCGGCCAGCGCCGTCGTCGCGGTCCCGGCCGCCACGATCGCGACGAGCTTGCCCTCGTTGGCCACCTGGAGCGGGTCGAGCCCGAGGATCTCGCAGGCGGCGGCCACGGCCGGTGCCACCGGCACCGACACCTCGTCGATCTCGATCCCCGCCCCCGCCTGGGAGGCGATCTCGTTGAGGCCGGCGGCGGCACCGCCCCGGGTCGGATCGCGGAGCATGCGGACCTCCGGGCACGCGGCGAGCAGCGCCGCCACGAGGCCGTGGAGCGGCGCGGAGTCGCTCTCGATGGGAGCCTCGAACTCCATCCCCTCGCGGACGCTCATCACCGCCATGCCGTGGTCGCCGAGCGTGCCGCTGACGAGCACCGCATCCCCGGGCCGCACCGCCGACGGTCCCAGGTCGAGGCCCGCGGGCACCACGCCGATCCCCGCCGTGGTGACATAGCAACCGTCGCCGTGGCCGCGTTCGACGACCTTCGTGTCGCCGGCCACGATCTCGACGCCCGCCGCCCGGGCCGCCGCGGCCATCCGGTCGACGACCGCCGCCAGCGTCGCGATCTCGAAACCCTCCTCCAGCACGAACCCCGCGGTCAGCCACAATGGGCGTGCTCCGCTCATCGCCAGGTCGTTCACGGTGCCGTTGATGGCCAGGTCGCCCAGGGAGCCTCCCGGAAAGAACAGCGGCCGCACGACGTGCGAATCGATCGAGACCGCCAGCCGCCCGCCGCCGCCGAGCACCGGGGCGGCGTCCAGCACCGCGGAGTCGCCGAGCCGGCCGAGGGCGGGACCGCCGAAGGCCGGGAGGAACAGGTGCTCGACGAGCTCGCGGGAGAGCTGGCCGCCGCCACCGTGGCCGAGCACGATCCGCGGGTGGTCGCGGAGCGGCGTGGGGCAGGAGAAGGCCACGGGATCGATCACCACGTCTTCAGCCCGGTGCGGCGGTGGACCGCCCGGCATTGTAGTAGGCCGCACAGGCTCCCTCGCTCGACACCATCGTGGCGCCCAGCGGCGTCCGGGGCGTGCACTCCCTCCCGAACGCGGGGCACTGGGTGGGCTTGAGCACGCCCCGGAGCACCTCGCCACTCCTGCAGAGCGGCGACTCGGTCGCCGTGACGGCGGTCACCTCGAACCGCAGCTCGGCGTCGAGGTCGCGGTAGGCCGCGGAGAGCCGCCAGCCGCTGGCCGGAATGACGCCGATGCCCCGCCAGGCCCGGTCGACCGGCTCGAAGACCTCGGCGATCACCCGCTGCGCCGCCTCGTTCCCCTGCTCGGTGACCACGCGGGCGTAGGCGTTCTCGACCTCGTGCCGCCCCTCCTCCAGCTGCACCACCGCGCGGCGGATGCCCTCCAGGACGTCGAGCGGCTCGAAGCCGGTGACGACGATCGGCACCCGGAACCGCTCCGCGACCGGCGGATACTCCCGCGTGCCCATGACGCTGCAGACGTGCCCGGCCGCCAGGAAGGCGGCCACGCGGTTGCCCGGGCTCCGCATGATGGCCTCGATGGCCGGCGGCACGAGCACGTGCGAGACGAGCATCGAGAAGTTGCCGGCGGCCCGGGTCTTCGCGAGCCTCGCCGCCAGCGCGCTTGCCGGTGCCGTGGTCTCGAAGCCGATCGCGAGGAACACGACCTCGCGGTCGGGATGCCGCGCCGCCAGGGCCAGGGCGTCGAGCGGCGAGTAGACGACGCGGACGTCGGCCCCGGCCGCCTTCGCGGTGAGCAGGTCGTCGTGCGAGCCCGGCACGCGGAGCATGTCGCCGAACGAGCAGAGGATCACCTCCGGCCGCCGCGCGATCGCCACCGCACGGTCGATGGTCTCCAGCGGCGTCACGCAGACCGGACAGCCGGGACCGTGGATCATCTCGACGCCCGGGGGCAGCAGCTCGTCGATGCCGTGGCGGATGATCGCGTGGGTCTGGCCGCCGCAGACCTCCATGATGGCCCAGGGGCGAGTCGCGACCCGGCCGATCTCGGCGGCCAGCCGCCCGGCCGTGCCGGCATCGCGGTATTCGGCGAGGTGCTTCATGGCTGCGAACGCTCCGCTCCACCCGCCACCGCCACCTCACGCCTCCGCGGCGTCCCGCAGCTCGGCCAGGCCTTCCTCGAGGATGCCCAGTTCAGCGAACGTGCGGAGCGTCTCCCGCGCCGACCCCTCGTCGATCTTCGCCAGTGCGAAGCCGACGTGGACGAGTGCGTAGTCGCCCACGGCGACGTCCGGCAGGTAGGCGAGACAGACGTCCTTGACGACGCCGCCGAAGTTCAGGCGGCCCATCCGCGTGCCGTGCTCGTCGCGGATCGATTCAACCCGTCCGGGAACCGCCAGACACATGGGGCCTTCCTCCGTTCGCCGGACCTTCACGTGGATCGTACCGGGGCGGGCGGCGGGCGGGCGCCCGCGGCGTCGGCCGGCGGCTGCGACCCCTGCCCCGCCCGGAGCCTGTCGAGCAGGTGGCCGACGACCGCGTCGACCGCGGCGTCGACCGCGGGCGAGAGCGGGGCGCCCGGCTCGAACGAACCCCCCTCGACCAGGAAGGCCGTGACCCGGGCCGGATAGGCGTCCTTCAGCAGCCAGCGGCCGTAGGCGATCGCGTGGTCCCAGCGGAAGGCGTGCAGGTTGATGCCGGAGGGCGGGTTTTCGACCTCGGCGCCGGACACCTCGTAGACCGCGCCCGGTTCGCCGCCCGACCGGCAGGCGTCGACGATGATCACCTCGTCGCGGCCGCGCATCCGCAGGGCCACGTCCATCCCGCCGGTGCCTGCGTCGGAGACCTCCACCCCCGGCGGCAGCCGCCGCTCCCCCAGCCGCCGCACGAGGATCGGGCCGACCGCGTCGTCGCCGCGCAGGAGGTTGCCACAGCCGATCACGAGCACGTCCATTCACGAGGCTCCTGCACCGCTGCGGCAACCCGTCCGATCGCAGCCCGCCCGTCCGATCGCAGCCCGCCCGTCCGATCGCAGCCCGCCCGTTCATCGTAGCCGGCCGACCGCGGGCCAAGGCGGCATGCGGTCTAAAGCCCGAGCTTGATGAGCACGCCGCAGGCGAGCACCGCCAGGCCGGCCAGGGCGTGGGCCACCGGAGCCGGCCACCGTGGCCCGACGAGCCCCGCACCGGACCGCACCGCGAACACCGCCGCCGTCATCGTGACGACGGTCGCTCCCGCGAACACGGCCACGACCGCCGCCACCGCCAGCGGGCTGGCCTTCGCCGCCGGGTACATCAACAGCGGGATGAGCGGCTCGCAGGGGCCGAAGACGAATATGAGAAACAGCAGCCAGGGAGACCAGACACCGCCGGCAGCCGGTCCCGGCCGCGCGGCCGCCGGCGGGCAGCCCTCGTGCGCCGGGCGATGGGCCCGCAGGAATGGACCCATGCAGCAGGCCAGCCCCAGCGCGATGAGCAGCCAGCCGGCCGCGTCGCCGCGGAACGCCTCGAGGCTCTCCAGCCGCAGCACGGCGACGCCGAGGAGCAGACCGACGACGCCGATGGCGACGGAGCCGGCGACGTGCCCCAGGCCGCAGGCCAGCGTCACCCGCAGCGTCTTGCCGGAGGACCAGCCTCCCGCGCGGGACATGGCGACGAACGGCACGTAGTGATCGGGGCCGAGAATCGTGTGCAGCACGCCGACCGACACCGCCGTCGTGCAGAGCGCAGCCACCTCGTGGAGTGACAGTTCGGCCGACATCGCTCGTCCTCCGCCGGGCGCCCAGACACCGCCCCGCGACGTCTCCGCGTTTTCCGAGACCGCTGCGTCGCCTCATCCGCGACCGGCAATCCTACACGCTTCATACGGCTCCTCCTTTTCCACGCGCCTCCTGGCTCTTCCTCTCCCAGGATGTGCGAGGGGTTGCCCGTGCCGTCGAGCGGCGATGCCGTTGCTACAATCGTGGCGAGGCCGTGGCGACCGGCCGTGCCGGTGTGCACGGGCAGTTCGGCGACGAACGGCTGGCGCCGCCCGGGCGGGAGATGTCGCGGTGCACGAGCTCTCGATCGCGAATCGGGTCGTCGAGCTCGCCGGAGCCCGGTGCCGGGAGGCCGGCGGCTCGGCCGTGTCCGCGGTGACCGTCGCGATCGGAAGGCTGGCAAGCGTTCACGAGGACGCGCTGCGGTTCAGCTTCGACCTCGCCCGCGAAGGGACCCCCCTGGCCCGCGCCGAGCTGCGGATCCGGCACGTGGCGGTCCGGGTCTGGTGCCCCGCGTGTGCGGCCGAGATGGAGCTCCCGGGAATCCAGCGGCTGGCCTGCCCGGCGTGCGGAACTCCCACCGGCGACATCCGCGCCGGCCGGGAGCTCGACCTGGAGACCATCGAGGTCGTCGACGCCGACCCCGCCTCCGTCCCGGAGGAAGCCGCCCCATGACGGTGCCCCGCATCCTCGAGGTCCGGACGAAGATCCTCAAGGCCAACGACGAGCTGGCCCGCGGGATGCGTCGTGACTTCGAGCAGGCCGGCGTGCTCGTGGTGAACCTCGTGTCGAGCCCGGGCACGGGCAAGACCGCGCTCCTCGAGGAGATGCTCCGCCGGCTCGCGGCCCGGGGGGAGCCGGTGGCCGCGGTCGTGGGCGACCTCGAGACCGACAACGACGCCCGGCGGCTCGCCGCCAGCGGGGTGCCGGTCCGCCAGATCATGACCCACGGGCTCTGCCACCTCGAAGCCGACATGGTGCAGAAGCACCTCGCCGGCTGGGACCTCGCCCGCCTGCACTACCTGTTCATCGAGAACGTGGGCAACCTCGTCTGCCCCGCGAGCTGGGACCTGGGCGAGTCGGTCCGGCTGGCCCTGCTCTCGGTGACCGAGGGGGAGGACAAGCCGCTGAAGTACCCGGGGCTCTTCAACACCTGCGACGTCGCCGCGCTCACGAAGATGGACCTCGCGGCGGCCTGCGAGTTCGATCGGGACCTCGCCAGGGCCAACATCGCGGCGGTGCGGCCCGGGATGCGGATCATCGAGACCTCCGCCAAGACCGGCGCCGGCCTCGACGAGTTGCTCGACTACCTCGTCGGGAGCCGCCGGAGACTCTCCGGCGCCGGCCAGCCGTGACCACCGACCTGCTACGGATCGCCCCCACCGTCGCCGCGGCGCTCGCCGCGGGGCGGCCCGTCGTGGCGCTCGAGACGACCCTCGTCACCCACGGGCTGCCGCACCCCGACGGGCTCGCCGTCGCCGCGGACCTCGAGCGGATCGTGGCGGCCGCCGGTGCCACGCCGGCGACGATCGGCATCCTCGACGGCGTCGTCCGTGTGGGACTCGACGCGGCCGAGCTCGGCCGGCTCGCCGCGACGCCCGGCGTCGCCAAGGTGAACCCGGGCAATCTCGCCGCCGTGCTGGCCGCCGGCGGCTGCGGCTCGACGACGGTCGCGGCGACGCTCCTGGCGGCCGACCGGGCGGGCATCCGCGTCTTCGCCACCGGTGGGATCGGCGGCGTCCATCGGCGGGCCGAGGTCACCGGCGACGTGTCGGCCGACCTGATCGCGCTGGCGCGGCACCGCGTCGCGGTGGTCTGTGCCGGCGCCAAGGCCGTGCTCGACCTGCCGCGGACTCTCGAGATGCTGGAGACGCTCGGCGTGCCCGTGATCGGCCTCGGCACCGACGAGTTTCCGGCGTTCTACAGCCGCTCCAGCGGGCTGCCCGTCGACCGGCGGTGCGCCGACGCAGCCGCGGTGGCCCGTGCCATCCGCCGACACTTCGAGATCGGCCCGGGCACCGGCCTCGTCGTCGCCAACCCGATCCCCGCGGACCACGAGCTGCCCGCCGCCGAGGTCGAGGCGGCCGTGGAGCGGGCGCTCGCCGAGGCCGCCGAGCGGGGCGTTCGCGGCCGGGACGTGACGCCGTTCCTGCTCGAGCGGCTGCGGGGCCTCACGGAGGGCCGCACCGTGGCGGTCAATCGGGCCCTCCTGGAGAGCAACGCCGCGGTCGCCGCGGCACTGGCCCGCGAGCTGGCTCGACCGGAGCCGCCTCCGCCGGCCCCCGCAGCAGGCCGCGGGCGATGACCGCCTGACCGAGCGCCAGCCCGCCGTCGTTGGGGGGCACCGCGTGGTGGACCACGACCTCGAAACCCTCGCGGCCGAGGCTCGCGATCGCCCGCTCGGTGAGCACGGCGTTCTGGAACACGCCCCCGGTGAGGCCCGCGACGTCACCGCCCGCGGTCGTCCGCAGCCGGCGGCAGACCGCGGCGATCATGTCGGCGACGCCCGCGTGGAACCGCGCGGCGATCACCGCGGGGCCGCATCCCGCGGCGACGTCCTCCACGACCTCGGCCACGACGGACCGCCAGCCGATCCGCAGCGTGTCGCCTCCGCTCACGGTGAACGCGTAGGCGCCCGCCTCGCGGTCCGCCGCGCCGGCCAGCGCCTCGAGATTCAGCGCGGCCTCGGCCTCGTAGGCGATCGCGTGCTTCACGCCCGCCAGCGACGCCACCGCGTCGAAGAGCCGGCCCATGCTCGTCGACGCGACGCAGCCGGTGCCCGCGGCGAGTTGCCGGGCCAGCACCCGGCGTTCCTCCGCGCCGCCGGCCCGCACCGCCGGCAGCCGTTCATCCCAGGGGATGCCCGCCGCATGGAGCACCGCCAGCGCCGCCCGCCACGGACGGCGGATGCTGGCGTCGCCCCCGGGCAATGGAAACGGCTCCAGGTGGGCGGCCCGTCGCAGGGACCCGGCGGCGACGACGTAGAACTCGCCCCCTTGGATCGTGCCGTCGCGGCCGTAGCCCGTGCCGTCGAAGCAGACGCCGATGAACCCGGCGGCCCGGGAAAAGTCCGCGGCCTGCCGCTCGGCCAGCAGCGCGGCGACGTGGGCCTCGTGGTGCTGCACGGGAATGAAGGGTATGCCCCGGGCGGCCGCGTAGCGCCGCGCCCACGCCGCGGAGACTTGGCCCGGGTGGAGGTCGGCGGCCACCGCGACGGGCTCCACCCCGAGCAGCCCCATGAGGTGATCGGCCGAGCGCTCGACCGCCTGGATCGTCTCCAGGTTCTCGGCGTCGCCGAGGTGCTGTCCGAGGAACGCCTCGGCGCCGCGGGTGACGCAGACGGCGGCCTTCAGCTCGCCCCCGACGGCCAGCACGCTCGGCCCGGCCGCGCCGAGCGGCAGCGGGAGCGGCGCGTGGCCCCGACCCCGCCGGATCGGCACGGCGGCTCCGGCGACGCAGCGGACCACCGAGTCGTCGCAGGGGACGTGGATGCCGCGATCGTGCGCCAGGAAGCCGTCGGCGAGCCCGGCCAGCCGGCGGACCGCGGCGTGCTCGTCGTGCTCGATCGGCTCCTCGGACAGGTTGCCGGACGTCATCACCAGCGGCGGCATCCCGGCACAGAGCAGCTGCTGCAGCGGCGACGACGGGAGCATGACGCCGAGAAAGTCGTTGCCCGGCGCCACGGCGACGGCCACGCGGCAGGCCGGACTTCCCTTCCGCAGCAGGACGATGGGCCGCTCGGGGCCCTCGAGGAGCCGGCGCTCCTGCTCGTCGATGACCGCGAAGGGCCGCGCCGCCGCCACGTCAGCCACGGCGATCGCCAGCGGCTTGCCGCCGCGCCGCTTCCGCGCCCGCAGGCGGTTCACGGCCGCCTCGTCCGTCGCATCGCAGGAGAGGTGGAATCCCCCCACACCCTTGACCGCCAGGATGCCGCCCCCGCGGAGGATCCCGCGGGCGGCCGCGATCGCCGCCGCGCCCGTGACCCGCGCGGCGTCCCGCGACGCCGCCGCGTCCGGCCCCGCGGGCGTGAACCAGGCGATCGGCCCGCAATCGGGGCAGCAGATCGGCTGGGCGTGGAACCGGCGGTCGGCGGAATCGGCATATTCCGCGGTGCACCGCGGACACGGCGGAAACGCCCGCATCGTCGTCGCCGCGCGGTCGTAGGGCAGCCGCTCGATGATCGTGTACCGCGGGCCGCAGTCGGTGCACGTGACGAACGGGTGGCCGTGACGGCGGTTCGCGGGATCGGCGATCTCCGCCAGGCAGCTGGCGCACGGGGCGACGTCGGCGGGCACCGCGGTCGCCGGCCGTCCCGGCGCCGCCGAGGCGAGGATCGCGAAGCCCGCGGCCCGGGGCACCACGGGCACGCGCTCGGCCACGACCCGGGCGACTCGCGCCAGCGGGGGAGCCGCGGCGGCGAGTCCGTCGAGGAACGCCGTCACCGCCGCGGCGGCCCCCTGCACCTCGATGACCGCCCCGTCGGGCCCGTTCTCCACCCAGCCGCGCAGGCCCAACCGCGTCGCCCGCCGCCACGCGAACGGTCGGAAGCCGACGCCCTGCACGACGCCGCCGACCTGCACGCGGCTGCGGACCACGTCGCCCACGACCCGTCCCCTCGAGGAGCCGGCGACCGCCGCCGGGATCAGTCGCCGGCCGCGGCGGACGCGGCGTCGCGGCGCGGTCCGCGGGGCTCGGTCGCCGGCCGCAACCGCCACTTGCTGTACGGCAGCTCGCCGGCATCACGGCCGACGGCGCCGCCGATGAGGAGCGTGTCGATCGCGTCGATGTCGAGCCGCGCGGGGCCGAAGGCCCGGCTGCGACCGCGGAGCGAGGACCCCTGGAGACCCTCGGCCATCAGCGTGATCCGCCGCCCGTCCGCCGCGACGCCCTGCACGATGAGGCCGGCGTCCGCCGGGCCCTCCCCCGCGGCGGCCTCGGGCCCAGCTGCCGGATCATCCGCGGCGTCGAGCCAGATCACCCGCGCCACCTGCCCGCGCGGCAGCGACTTCACCGCGCCCAGGACCTCGATCCGCGCGGTCCGCTCGTCGAGCGACTCCAGCCGGCCCCGCAGGTAATCCCCGTTCACGAGCCGCAGCAGGTGGGTCGGCGGCCTCGACCGCTGCATCCGCGGCAGCGTCAGGAGCCGTTCGAAGAGCACCTGGTCGAGTTCGCGGGTCGGCGCGGACGGCAGGATCTCCACCGCCCGGACGAGCTCCGCGGCCACCCGAACGCGGCCGCGATCCTCCGCCAGCGGCGTCTCCAGCTCGACGGCCTCCCCGTCGATCGCGTGGACGCGGCAGACCGCGACGTCGCCGCTCCGCAGGATGAGCAGCTCGGGAAAGCCGTCGGCACCGGCGGCGGCCGCCGGCTCCTCGCCGCCGAGTTCCACATGGACCCGCAACGCCTCGTCGAGCAGGCGGCGGCTGGCGACCCGGATGGGCCGGCGCACAAGCTCGATCTCCCGGGGAGCTCCCCCCTGGGCGTCGACGACCCGCAGCCGCACCGGAGTTCCGATCCGGCCGCGGAGCAGGCTCGTGAGCGTCTCGTTGTCGAGGCCGGCGGCCTCGACGAACCGCGCGTGGGCCTCGGGCTTCACGGCCGTGATCCGGTCACCCGGCTGGAGCCGGCCGTCGCGGGCGGCCGCGCCGTCGTCCACGAGCATCATCACGACGAAGGCACCCTCGGGGTTCAGCGAGACCATGCCCCCGATGCCGCCCACCTGGGAACCGGCCGCCTGGATCGCGGGAGGCTCGACGTACCGCAGGATGGCCGACGGTTGGCCGCCCGCCGCGGACTTGAACCGTCCGCCGGTGAGGCTGCCGACCGGTCGCCAGGCGATGCCATCGTCGTCCTCGGCGGCGACGAGGCAGCCGCGCATCGAGCACCGCGCCGCCGCGGCGGCAACGGGCCGGTCGGTGGAGCCGGCATCCGCCGGGATCGTTTCCGGCTCGGGGGCCGCTGCGGAGGAGACCTCCGGGGGCGCCACGAGCCTGCCGACCCGGCCCGGCAGGCCGCGGGGCTCGGCCGCCACGCCGAGTCCGCGGATCAGGCGGATCCCGCCGCGCGGCACGGCGACCGCCCCGTCGATCCCGGCGCGGCGCAGCCACACCGCGGCGTCGTCGACCACGGCCAGATCGCCCGACAGCACGTCCCCGGAGACGTCGACGATCCGCAGCTGCCCGCGCGGCACGAGGGCGTCCGACGCGGGGAACGCAATCTCGTCCACCGCATCGACCGCCAGCCGCCGCTGGATGCCGGCGGCCCGGACGACGAACTCGCCGGCCGCCGCGTCGAACGACTGGACCGCGGCACCGCGGAGCTTCTCGTCCCGGGTCGTGATCACGGTCTCCGGCGACTCCTCGAGCACGGGATCGTCCGCCAGCCACGGCGACACCCGCAGGCTCTCCAGGCACAGGTCACCGGCCGACAGCGCCAGCCGCACCCGGCCCGAAGGCGGCCGATCGGCCGGCGGCGCGACGGTCAGCTCGACGGCCCGCGGCCCGCCGCCGGCGGCCGCTTCCATTCCGGGCACCACGACCGCGAGCCGACCCCGCTGCTGGTCGACGAACAGCACGACGTGGAGCGAGTCGCCGCTGACCGCCTGCGGTGCCAGCGGCTCGATCGCTGCCGCGCCCGCCTCGCGGCGGACGGCCACGAGGCCCGCCTCCTCCCCGCGCGGCCGCAGCAGTTCGAGAAAATACGGATCGGTCTCGGCCGCATCCCCCGCCGCCACCGACAGGCGGAACTCGCTGGGCGCCCGCCAGGAGATCACGACGTCGAACCGAGCCCGCTGCGGGGCCGAGACGTCCCGCGAGACCTCCGCGCCGGGCCGCCCGGTCTTGATGCCCCCCGCATCCTCGCGCCATGCATCCGCGGGCGACTGCTGCCAGCCCCCCAGGCCCGCCGGCCCGGTGAACGAGCCCCCGCCGCCGCCGGGCCGCGCGATGCTCTCGATCTGGTCGCGGGCGATCTTTAGCGGCGCCGAGCCGCCCGGCCCACCGCGGCGCAGGCCGACGTGCGTCTCATCGAGCGACTCGATCCAGCCGTTGACGAGATCGCCCCCCCGCAGCCGCACGTCCACCGTGCCGGGACGGGGGGGCGGCACGCCGGGCCGCTCGAAGGTGATGGCCGTCAGCTCGTCGATCGCGAACTCGAAGGGCTCCTCGAACAGGGGCGACTGCCAGAGCAGCGTCGTCCGCGGGCCGCCGTCGGCGGAGGCCGCCGCCGGCACGAGCGTCCCCGCGAGCGTGCCGCCGGGCGAGGAGAGGATGCCCTCGTCGGCCCGGCCGCACCGCGCGAGGCCGCCGGCCGCCGCGACGATCGCGAGGCCCAGCGCCACGGTCGACCGGGCGATCTCGCGGAGGACGGACATGGTGGCTGCGGTTCGCTGCGACGCCGGACCCGGGGCGCCGGCCACTGCCGACACCCGCAGACATCCTACGGCCGGACGCGGGGAGCGGCGAAGCCCCGACGTCAGGCGGCCGCGCGAACCGGCCGCCCGGCCACCGCCGTGGGCCGGCGATGGGCCACCTCGGGGAAGTGCTCGCTCTCGGCATGGCCTCCGGCGGAGCGGATGCCCAGCAGCGTCAACAGCCTGCGGCGGACCTTCCGGAAGGGAACCGCGATCGCGCGGTGCGCCGCGATCCACCGTGGCCGCGCCTCGGCCAGCTCCGCCCCGCCGGCATCGAGCTGGTCCGGCCGATGCTTGAGCCGGTGCTTGAGCAGGTGGTATTCGTCGCACCGCACGAGCACCGCGTGCAGGGGCGCGAGGACCGCCGCGGCCCAGCGGCTGCGGCAGGACAGGCCGACCGAGATCTGGAAGTCGATCAGGTGCGGCCGGCCGGCGAGGTCGACGAGGATGTTCTCCCGCTTGTGGAGATCGACGTGGGCCACCCCGCGGGCGTGCACGGCGGCGAGCAGGGCCTCCAGCCGCGGAAAGAACCGGTCGTCGACCCGTTCACCCTCGGCCAGCGCGTGGCCCTCGACGAACGTGCGAGCCACGGCGTTCGGCAGCGGACGGCCGCCCTCCCGGATCGGCCCGAGCCCGCGAGGAATGCCGACGACCCCCTCGAGCCGCCGCATGAACCGCCGCTCGCGGCGGGCCAGCAGCCGGCCCAGCCATCCGGTCGGCACCCCGAGCACCGGCTGCCGACGGTTGAACTTGCACACGGCCTTGTCGCCGCCGCAGCGGTAGATGGCGGTGGCGGCCCACGAGTCGTGCTTGAGGACCTCGAGCCGACGGAACGAGCGTCCCTCGATCTCGATCGCATCCGGCGGGTCGTCGCTGCCCAGCGCGCGAAACAGCGCCGGCCGCGGCCGCGGCTCGCCGCCGCCGACGACCCGGAACGGAATTTTCGTCGCGTCGTTGCCTTGAACCATGCGTGGACGTCCCCCCGTTGTCGCCCTCGGGCCGGCTCTTCGCCCTGCGACTGGCTTTTCGACCTTGCTCGGCCGGATTCTTGAATGCCGCCGGCCACGCGATCGCCCAGGGCCCCGTGCCCCCCCAGCTCACCGAGGGCGCGACGCGGGCTACCGTCCCGCCGCCCCCCCGCGGTAAGCTAGGGCGACCATCCCATGAAACTTCTCGTCACCGGCCACAGGGGCCAACTCGGCACGGAACTTCTGCAGGTCGCCGGGGCCGCGGGCCACGACGTCGTCGGCTTCGACGTCGACACCGTGGACATCGCGGATCGCGATGCGGTCCGCGCCGCGGTCGTGGCGGCGGCGCCCGACGCCGTGATCCACTGCGCAGCCTGGACGGCGGTCGATGCCTGCGAGGCCGATCCGGCGAAGGCCCTGCTCGTCAACGGCACCGCCGTCGGCCACGTGGCGGAGGCCTGTGCCGCCGCGGGAGCCCGGCTCGTCCACGTCAGCACCGACTACGTCTTCGACGGCACGAAGCCGACGGCCTACGTCGAGACCGACGCCCCGAACCCGCAGAGCGTCTACGGCTCCTCGAAGCTCGCCGGCGAGCGGGCGGCGCTGGCGCTCCCCGGGGCGGCCGTGGCCCGCACCTCATGGGTCTGCGGCGCCCACGGCGGCAACATGGTGAAGACGGTCGCCAAGCTCGCCCGCGAGCGGGACTCGCTGTCGTTCGTCTCCGACCAGGTGGGCCATCCGACGTTCACCTCCGACCTCGCCCCGGCACTCGTCCGGCTGGCCGCCGATCGGCGGTCGGGAGTCTTCCACCTCACGAACCAGGGGGCGGTCAGCTGGTACGAGTTCGTCCGGGAGATCGTGCGGCTGCTCGGCCGCGATCCCGCGATGGTCCATCCGATCACGACGGCCGAGCTGGTGCCGCCCCGGCCCGCCCGGCGGCCGGCCAACAGCGTGCTCGACAACCGGGCCTGGCGGGAGGCCGGCTACGCCCCGCTCCGCGACTTCCGCGCGCCCCTCGCGGAGCTGCTGGCGAAGCTTCCGTAGCCGGCCCTGGCGGCCCACACCGCGCCCACGGCCACCAGGCCGACGCCGAGCCCGATCACGAGGTCCACGGCCGCCTCGACGAGGGGCTCCCAGGCCCCGGCTCCCAGCCGATGCACGGCGGCGTGCACCGCAGGCAGCGCGTGCGCGATGATCCCGCCACCGACGAGGAACATGGCGACGGTGCCGGCGACGGAGAGTCCGCGGAGCAGCCATGGCGACGCAGCGAGGATGGCCCGGCCGATCCCGCGGAGGCCCCCCGTGCCGGCGGCCAACGCCGCCCCCAGATCGTCGAGCTTCACGATGCCGGCCACGAGGCCGTACACGCCCACCGTCATGGCGACGGCGATGCCGACGAGCACAGCCAGCTGCGTCACGAAAGGGCTGCCCGCCACGACGCCGAGCGTGATCACGATGATCTCGGCCGAGAGGATGAAGTCGGTCCGCACGGCACCGGAAATCCGCTCGAACTCGATCGCGACGGGATCGACGG
>JBIIUP010000265.1:0-3803 GCA_044339885.1 Pirellulales bacterium
TCATGGCCCTGGCCGCGGCGGGCCTGCTCCTGGTGGCCTTCTGGCCGCCGAAGTGGCTGGCCAGCGGCTCCGAGGTCGAGGACGACCGCGAGACCGAGCCGCAGATCGTCGCCTGATCCAGGCTCCCGATCCGGCGGCCGCGGCGGTGGCGTAGAATGCCGGTAACCCCGGAGAGCACCTGACCCATGAGCACCCCCGCCGCCGCGCGCGAGTTTCCCGTCGCCGATCCGACCGCCCCGCTCGACGAGATCCACCACATCGCCATCTCCGTCCGCGACGTGGCCGAGGCGGTGGCCTGGTACCGCAAGCACTTCCGCTGCGAGATCGGCTACCAGGATGCCACCTGGGCGCTCCTGGAGTTCGGCAACACGCGGCTGGCCCTGGTGATTCCCGAGCAGCATCCGCCGCACATCGGCTTCATCCATCCGCAGGCCGAGCGGTTCGGGCCCTTGAAGGGCCACCGCGACGGCACGAAGAGCTGCTACGTCGCCGACCCGTCGGGGAATCCGGTCGAGGTCCTGGCGCCGATCGGCAGCTGACGGCGGCCCCCGCCGGCCGCCGAGCCGCCGCTGCCCTCGGGGCCGGCTCGCAGCGGGCCGCAAGCCGGCCTTGCGGCCGGTGCGGGGGCTTACCTATCCTCCCGCCCCCGCCCGCCCCGGTGGCGGCGGCGCTCAGGGAGGCCCGCGCCATGTCGCTCACGCTCGATGGATTGGCCGCGCTCGTCGGTGGCACGGTGGTCGGTGCCGCCGGCGGCACCGTGACGGGAGCGGCGACGCTCGAGACCGCCGGCCCCGCCGACGTCACGCTCGTCGACGCCCCCGACAAGCTCCACCTGCTGGCCCGCAGCAGCGCCGGCGCCGCCATCGTGCCCCGGGGATCCGGCCCGCTCGACCGCCCATCGATCGAGGTCGCCGACGTCCACACCGCTTTCGCCGCCGCGATCGCGCACTTCCGCCCGCCGCGGGTCCGCCCGCGCGGCGGCGTCAGCCCGCTGGCCGCAGTCGACGCGTCGGCGCGGATCGCCACCGACGTGGACATCGGCCCCTTCGCGACGATCGGACCCGACGTCGAGATCGGACCCGGCGCCACGATCCACCCGGGTGTCCACGTCATGGCCGGCTGCCGCATCGGCGCCGGAACCGAGCTCCTCCCCAACGCCGTCCTCTACGAGAACACCGTGCTCGGCGCCCGGTGCATCATCCACGCCGGGGCGGCGCTGGGGGCCCACGGCTTCGGCTACAAGCCCGGCCCCGACGGCTATCGCCTCTCCGCACAGCTCGGCTGGGTGGAGGTCGGCGACGACGTGGAGATCGGCGCGGGCACGACCATCGACCGCGGCACCTACGGGCCGACGGCGATCGGCGCCGGCACGAAGATCGACAACCTGGTGATGATCGCCCACAACTGCCGCATCGGTCGGCACAACATGATCTGCTCCCAGGTCGGCGTGGCCGGAAGCACGTCGACCGGCGACTGGGTGGTGATGGCAGGGCAGGTGGGCGTCCGCGATCACGTGCACATCGGCGATCGGGCGGTCCTGGGCGCCCGCTCGGGCGTGTCGAGCGACATCGAGGCGGGCCGGACGGTCCTCGGCGAGCCGGCCATCGACCTCCGCGACCGCAAGCTCCAGCTGGCCACGATCAGCAAGCTCCCCGAGATGCGCAAGGACTTGAAGGCCCTCGCCGCCCGGGTCGAGGCGCTCGAGCGGCCGGCGGCGGGCGGCGCCGCCGACGCCGCCTGACGGGGACGTGGCCTTGCTCCCTGACCCGCAGTCCGCACCGCAGACGCTCGCCGGCGAGACGATCGGCATCCTCGCCGGCTGGGGCCGCTACCCCGTCGTCGTCGCCGAGGCGATCCGCCGGCGCGGCGGCCGCACCGCGATCCTCGCGATCCGCGACCACGCCGACGCCGAGCTCGCGGCCCTCGCCGACGCGCACGGGGAGGTGGGCGTGGCCGAGATCGGCGCGGCGATCGAGTTCTTCCGCCGGCACGGCTGCACCCGGGCCACGATGGCCGGCAAGATCCACAAGAAGAAGCTCTTCGGGCGGTGGGCCTGGGTGCGGCACCTGCCCGACCGGGTGGGCCTGCGGACCTTCTGGCCGCACTTCGTCAGCCGCCGGCGCGACAACCGCGACGACTCGCTCCTGGGCGCGATCGCGGCGGCCTTCGACGCCGGCGGCGTGAGGATCTGTCCGGCCACCGACTTCGCCCCCGAGCTGCTGGCGACTGAGGGCCTCGTCGCGGGACCGCCGCTCACGGCCAGGCAGGAGGCCGACGTCGTCTTCGGCTGGCGGCTCGCCAAGGAACTCGGCCGGCTCGACATCGGGCAGACGGTGGTGGTGAAGAACCGCGCGCCGCTGGCGCTGGAGGCGATCGAGGGCACCGACGAGTGCATCCGCCGTGCCGGCCAGCTGTGCCCCGCGGGGGGCATCGTGGTCGTGAAGGTGGCCAAGCCGCAGCAGGACCTGCGGTTCGACATGCCCACGATCGGCATCGGCACCCTCGACTCGCTCGCGGCCGCCGGGGCCGCGGTCCTGGCGATCGAGGCCGGTCGCACGATTCTCGTCGACGCCCCCGAACTGGCCGCCCGGGCCGCACGCGCCGGGATCACGATCGTGAGCTTCGTCGACGCCGACGGCCGACCAGGCGGCGCCACCGGCTGAGCCGCTTGTACGGATCACATTTGTCCTTTCGCGTATGAGAGGCCCAATCATCGATCGTGCGAGGGGTTGCCCGTGCCGGCGAGCCGGCGTTGCTGGCCGAGCGCACCCAGGATGGTGAAGCGAGGGCAGCATCGAGTGAGCGCAGGCCCGGAGGGCCAGAGCGAACGTCCTGGCGAGACGGCACGGGCAACCCCGGCCCCGCGACGCCTGCGGATAGCCGCCGAGCCTTATACTCGGGGCATGCGTTCCCCAGCCGCGGCCAAGCGTGTCGTGTTCGCCGCCGGCTGCCTCCTGGCCGGGACGGCCGTCGCCTGGGGCCAGCCGGCGGCCCCCGCGCCGCCCTCCCGCCTCGCGCCGCCGGCCATCGACGCCGCGGTCGACCCGCTGCTCCCGATCCCGCCCGCCCAGACGCACCACATGGGCCGCGAGATCGCGCAGACGATGCACTTCACGGGCGCCCCCTGGCTCGTCCGCGAGAGCCGGCAACGCGAGGAGGACTGCCGACTGCTGCTGGAGGCCCTCGACGTGCGGCCCGGGCAGACGATCTGCGACCTGGGCTGCGGCAACGGCTTCTACACGATCGAACTGGCGCGGCGCGTCGGACCGCGGGGCACCGTCTACGCGGTCGACATCCAGCCGGAGATGCTGCGGATGCTGGCCGAGCAGGCCGCCCGGGAGGGGCTGGCGAACATCCGTCCCGTGCTCGGCACCGCGGTCGATCCCCGACTGCCGGCGGCAGCGGTCGACATGGTGCTCTGCGTGGACGTGTACCACGAGTTCTCCCACCCGGCGGCGATGCTTGCGCGGATCCGGGAGAGCCTGGCGGAGGACGGGCGGCTCGTCCTGGCGGAGTTCCGCGGCGAGGACGCGGCCGTGCCGATCAAGCCGCTTCACAAGATGACCAAGGCCCAGATCCGGGCCGAACTGGAGCCCTCCGGATTCGCGGTCGTCCGGGAATTCGACAGGCTGCCGTGGCAGCACCTGGTCTTTCTGGGGGTCCACGAGCCTGGGGCGGACGGGGGGGATGGCCCGGACATCCCCTGATTCCCGGCTCCGGAGGCCGACCGACGGGGTTCCCGGGCCGCTGCCCGGGAGAGCCGTTCCCAGAGGTTGCATCGGGCCCCTCGGGCCGCGATACTT
>JBIIUP010000266.1:0-3784 GCA_044339885.1 Pirellulales bacterium
AGTCCCGCAACCAGTGAGCCTTCCACCCGCCGAGGCCTCGATGTTGCCGAACGTGACCAGTGCCGCGGCAAAACCGTCGGGCCTTGGCCCCACGACGCCGGCGCGTCGTGGCTTCACGCTCGTGGAACTGATGGTTGTCACCGTCCTGATCGCCGTGCTTTCGTCCCTGTCGCTGGCCGGCCTCGCCGTTGCCCGCGGCCGGGCGAAGGCCGACAAGACGCGGAGCACGCTGCGGAAGCTCAACGAGATCGTCGTGCCCCATTACGAGAGCTACCTCAATCGCCGCGTCCCCTTCGCGACGACGGCCAACGCTCGAAGCAACGCCCTGAACCGGCTCGTGGCGATCCGCACGCTCATGGTCCGGGAGATGCCCGATGACTGGGCCGATGTCCGCGACTCGGTGCCGGCCGTGGCCACGCTGCCCGCCTATCTCCAGACGGGGCCGGTCATCGCGTATGCGGCCACGAAGGGGTTCCTTGGCACAGCTCGGACAAACGCCGAAGGCAGTGCGGAGTGCCTCCACATGATCGTTTCGCGTGGCGGGTTGGAACCGGATGTCATGGAGCAGTTTCGCACAGACGAGATCGGTGACACCGATGGCGACGGCGCCCCCGAATTCCTCGATGGCTGGAATGACGCGATCATCTTTCTGCGCTGGGCCCCCGGCTTTCGGTCCTCCGTGCAGGACGGTGACGCCACCAACAACCACGATCCATTCGATCCCCTGCGGGTGGATGCCGCCGGGTTCGCCCTGGTGCCACTCATCATTTCCGGTGGAGCGGACAAGCGCACGAGCGTGCAGCTGACGGCAGCGGGCTGGAGCGGTCTGAATCTCCAGTCCGTCGTCGGCGCTGGAGCGAGCATCGGGGCTGCAGTGGTGGCCGATGCAGCCGACGTGCGCGACAACATCACGAACCACGACCTGATTACACGATGACCTCGATATGAGCACGTGGTCGCTTCACTGTCGTCGCGGCATGTCGCTCGTCGAGTTGCTCGTCGTCGTGGCGATCCTGGGCATGCTTGCGGTGACCGTCCTGCCGAATCTGTCGAATACGGCCGAGTCCCGCCGTGGCCGCGAGGCTACCCGCTCCGTGTCCGGCTTCATCGCCAAGGCGCAGTCGCGCGCGATCGGCCGGCGCGAGTGGGCTGGGTTCTTGGTCGTGCCTAGCGATGCAACCACCGGCGCCGGCCCCGACCTGGTTTTGGCCGACATGCCCGCGGTCTACCGTGGTGACACCGTGCCGGCCACGCTGCAGATCACGGGCACGACTGCCACGACCCGTACGGCGACCAGTGCGACTGCGATTGCGTCCATTCTCACGGTCGGTGGCACGACCGACGACCTGATTCGATTCGACGGACGCGGCCCTTTCTTTCAAATCGATCATGACCCGACGCCCGGCCCAGCGATCACGGGGACGAGTGTGCGGTTCGAGCTGCGCGGTAACGCATCCGGCGCAAACGAGGATGGGGGCTATCAGGCGCACAACACGCCGTGGCCTCCGATGGGCGTGCCGCTGGCGTTCGAGTTGTTCCGCCAGCCCACCCCCGCCGGGTCCCCGCTGTCGCTCGGCGGTGGCTTCGTGGTCGACGTCATATGGTCGGGCATGCAGACCAGCGGGACGTCGTTCGACCGGTTCGTAAAGGTCTTCGCAGGCACCGAGCGCCCCGCTCTCCGTCTGGCCTTCATGTTCGACGGAACCGGTCGTCTGCGTCAGGTCGTTGAGCGACTGCCCTCGGTCGTCACGGTGCCAAGCACGTCCTTCACGGTCGAGCGGAACATCGTCGTCGGGCCGGTGTTTCTGCTCGTGGGCCGCTCCGATCGGGCGGGGCAGTCCGAGGTCGCCAACCTGACTTCCGACGACGACACGCTGGGCGCGAACTGGCAGTATCCGGAGAGCCACTGGCTAGCGATCGATCCACTGACCGGGATGGTCAAGGTCGCCGAGTGTGTGGGAGGGTCCGCCGACGTCATCGGTTCGCAAGCCTTGATTCGTCAGGCCCTCCTGGCGACGGGAAGGTGAGGCGATCGTGAGAACGACACCCGCGCGATCCGGCATCACGCTCCTCGAGGTGCTGATCTCGATCGGCATCCTGGCCATCGGCCTGTCGAGCGTCGTGGCGCTGATTCCGGCGGCTCGCTCGCAGGCCAGTCGCGCCATCGTGCTCGACCGCGCAGCCGTGCTCGCCGCCAACGCGCTCGCCGACGTCGCCACGTTCGGCGTGCTGCTCGATGGAGCGCTCACGGTGCGCCAGAGTCCTGGAACGACGATCATCGTCGACCCGGGAGCCGTGTCGAGCTACCAGTTGACGTCGGCGACCGCAGCGGTCCTGCGGAACACGGGCGTGTTTTCCGGCGTGGTCGCGGGAGCGGCCGTTCCTGCGGCGTGTCAGCGGCTGTTGACCGAGTCGCGCGACGACATCATCGTCACGACGAGCACGAATGCCGCAGCGACTGCGGATGATCCGCTGGTCAACGTCTTCAGCGACGGCGCTCGCGCGTACGAAGGACGGATGTCCTGCCTGTATTGCCTAGCGCCCCCCGCGCAACCTGGCGATCCAGGGCTGTTGTCGGTGATCGTGTTCCACGGCCGCGACCCGTCGCTCCCGGCAATCAACGGGACGTTCCAGGGCTTTCAAGCGACGATCCCGCAAGGCAATCTCGGCGACCGGACGCTCAAGGATGTACTCAAGCCCGGAGTGGTGTTCTGGGATCCCTCGGGCCGTCGTTTTCATCAGGCCGTCGCAGCGGCCTACGACGCGGCGACGAATTCGGCGTTGCTCACGCTGACGTCCGGCACGTTGCTCTCGGGCACCGTGCCGAGGGTGGTGCAGTTCCTGCCTGATTCGGTCGGTCTTGCCGAACGGCCCTACTTCCCCGAAACCGCAGGTCCTTACACGCGATGATCTGGCCGCCGAACATCGCCGCGTCCCGCTCCCCGGAGGGTTGTCCGCCTACTGGGCCGTCCGCATCGCGCCGGGGTGTGCTGCTGCTGGTCGTGCTGAGCATGCTCACGCTCTTTCTCATGCTCGGAGCCGCCTACATCGTCACGGCGACACGTGCTCGGGAGACCGCCCGGGCGTACGCCAAGCTGACGTTCGGGGGTGACGAAGCGAGGATTCCGTATGCCCGCTTGCTCGACGGTGTGCTGCTCGACGTGCTGGCCGGCGGCACCAACGCGGTCCGCACGGGGGGTTCTCCATCGCTTCCGCTCGCGGCCGAGTTCGAGTCGCTCCTTGCCGACAAGTACGGTCTGCAAACGCTCTCCGGAACGGCGACGTCGCTATCCCTTTTGGGGCCGGTGATCACGGCGAGCGTGACGCTGCCCTCGGTCCGGCCGACGGACCTCGTCGGCCGCGTGCTCACGCTCGTCGAGCCCGGTCGTCCGGCGACGAGCCATCGCATCGTGCGGGCGACCGGATCTGGAGCCACCAACGCAGCGACCACCGCGCTGACCTTGTACCTCGACGTGCCGATCCGCACGGCTCCTTTCACGCTGGCGGGCGGAGCAGCGCGGGTGATCATCAACGGCCGCGAGTTCGCCGGCGTAGCCCCCGCAAACGAAGGCTGGGACGGGTATGACGCCGCCAACAACCAGTTCCTCGCGCAGGTGCGGACTTCGACGACCTCGATTTCGCAGTCCGTCGTCCTGCGGGGCTCCTATGTGCAGACGGTCACCGCCGGATCCAATGCCGGGACGTTCGTTTCCGAGTCCGTTCGGTATTCATTCCCGCCGGTGGCGGGGGCGACGCTGCTCTCGACGGCGACGGATTTCAACGG
>JBIIUP010000267.1:0-3755 GCA_044339885.1 Pirellulales bacterium
GGCCGTCGGCGAAGAGGCCCGTCTTCCAGGACTCATAGAGAGCCTCGAGCACCGGCTTGGCCTCCGCCTCGACGCGCTGAACCTCGGCCAGCAGCTCCGCGAGCCTCCGCTCGTTCTCCGCGGTCGGCAGCTCGATGAGCGGCGGGGCGAGGCGGATTCGCGCGGAGTATCCCTTCGGCACGCCCGTCTCCGGCAGGCGGTTGAACGCATCGAGCAAGCCGTAGTAGTCGGTGCGCGTCATCGGGTCGTACTTGTGGTCGTGGCACTGGGCGCAGGCCATGGTCAGCCCGAGCCACGTGGTGCTCGTGGTGTCGACCCGGTCGAAGAGGATGTTGAACCGTTGCTCCTCCGGGATCGCGCCCCCCTCGCCATTGAGCAGGTGGTTGCGGTTGAATCCGCTGGCGATCTTCTGCTCCGTCGTCGCGTCGGGCAGCAGGTCCCCGGCCAGCTGCTCGATCGAGAACCGGTCGAACGGCATGTCGTCGTTGAGGGCCTTCACGACCCAGTCGCGCCAGATCCACTGCCAGGTGTCGCCGTCCTGCTGGAACCCGTTGGAATCGGCGTACCGGGCCGCGTCGAGCCAGGGCAGCGCCATCCGCTCGCCGTAGTGCGGGCTGGCCAGCAGCCGGTCGACGAGCTGCTCGTAGGCGTGCGGATCGGCGTCGGCGACGAAGGCGTCGACCTCGTCGGGCGTGGGTGGGATGCCGACGAGATCGGCGTGGAGACGGCGGATGAGCGTGGGCCGGTCGGCCTCCGGCGAGGGCTCCATGCCGGCCGCCTCGAGCTTCGCCAGCACGAAGCGGTCGATCTCGTTCCGCGGCCACCCGGTCCGCTGCACCGCGGGCGCCGCGGGCCTCGCCGGCGGGGTGAACGCCCAGTGGGGGGCGTAGGCCGCGCCCTCCTTGATCCAGCGGTCGAGCGCCGCCTTCTGGGCATCCGAGAGCCGCCGGTTCGAGTCGGGCGGGGGCATGAGCACGTCGGGGTCGGTCGAGTGGATCCGCTCGAGGATCACGCTGGCGCCGGGGTCGCCGGGCACGATCGCGCCGGTGGCGACCGCCGCGTCGCGGTCGTCGAGCCGCAGATCGGCCTCGCGCTTGTTGGCGTCCTGGCCGTGGCAGTAGAAGCAGTTCTCCGACAGGATCGGGCGGATGTCGCGGTTGAAGTCGAGCGGGGCCGCGGCCGCGACGAGCGGGGCCGAAACCGCGGAAACGACGGCGGCTGCCAACCAACGGGAGGGCGGGCTTTTCATCGACGGCGGTCTGCGTCTGGGGCTGGGAGGGCCTACGTCAGGATCGCCCGGACGGGAGATGCCGGCTCCACGCCGGTGAGCTTGGAGTCGAGGCCCTGGTAGGGGAACGTGAACCGGGCGTGGTCGATGCCCAGGAGATGCAGCATCGTCGCGTGGAGGTCACGGACATGGACCACGTCCGTGATGGCGTTATACCCAAAGTCGTCGGTGGCACCGTGCGTGATGCCGCCCTTGATGCCACCGCCGGCCAGCACCATGCTGAACCCCTTGATGTGGTGGTCGCGGCCGATCTCCCCCTTGTCCCCCTGGCCCATCGGCGTCCGGCCGAACTCGCCACCGATCACGACGAGCGTCTCGTCGAGCAGGCCGCGCCGTTCGAGGTCGGTGAGCAGCGCAGAGGCGGCCTGATCGGTCGGTGGGCAGATCTGCTGCATGTATTTGTCGATGCCGCCATGGTGGTCCCAGTCGCTGTGGTAGAGGTGCACGAACCGCACGCCCCGCTCCACGAGCCTGCGGGCCATCAGGCAGTTGGTGCCCACCGTCGCCTTGCCTGGCTCGGCCCCGTAGAGGGCGAGCGTCTCCGGCGTTTCCGTGGAGAGATCGGCGAGCTCCGGGACGCTCGCCTGCATCCGGAAGGCCAGCTCGTATTGCCGGATCCGCGTGGCGATTTCCGGATCGCCGAGCGATTTCAGCCGGTGCTGCTCCAGCGCCGCCACCGTGTCGATGAGATCCCGCTGTCCCGCGGTCGAGACGCCGGCGGGATTGGCCACGTAATGCACCGGGGCTCCACTCGTGGAGAACTCGACCCCCTGGAACTGCCCCGGCAGGAAGCCCGAGTGCCACTGCCGTGCGGCGATCGGCTGCGGGCTGCGGCCCGTCTTGCTCGTCATCACCACGAAGCCCGGCAGATCGTCGGCCTCGCTCCCCAGGCCGTAGGTGACCCAGGCTCCCATGCTCGGCCGGCCCGAGAGAGCGGTCCCGCAGTTCATGAAGGTGTGGGCCGGGTCGTGGTTGATCTGCTCGGTGACCATCGAGCGGATGATCGCGTAGCGATCGGCCAGGTCGCCCAGCCGCGGAAAGAAATCGCTCACCTCCGCGCCGCATTGGCCGCGGCGGGTGAAGCCGGTCCGCGGCCCGAGGCAGGTCAGCTTCTGGCCCTGCAACTGGGCGATCGGCTGGCCGGCCGTGACGCTCTCCGGCATGTCCTGACCGTCGAGTTTCGCCAGGAGCGGCTTGTAATCGAACGTCTCCAGATGGCTCGGGCCACCGGCGAGGCAGAGGAAGATCACCGCCTTCGCCTTGGGCGGGTGATGGAGCGGCTGGATCGACCCCGTCGCGATGGCGGCCGCGACGCCGTCGCGGGCGAGGAGCCCGCCGAGCGCCGCGCCGCCGAGGGAGAGTCCGGAGCAGGCGAGGAACGTGCGGCGGTGGATGGCTTCCATGATCAGTACCTCGCGAAGGTCTCGTGGAGGTTCAGTACGGCCCGCGCCGCGGACGTCCAGGCGGCCAGCTCGACGGTGTCGACCGCGGGATCGCGGGGGGCGATGCCGGTCGCGAGCAGTTCCGCGGCGGCCGCGGGATCGGCCCGGTAGGCCGACCGGCTGCGATCGAGGAGCCCCTGCACGAGCGACCGCTCCCGGGCGTCGGGGGAGCGGGAGACCGCCTGCCGCCAGAGGACTGCGATCCGGTCCGCGTCGTCGCGGACGGTCGCGGCGAGGGACCGCTCCGCCAGCTTCCGCGCCGCCTCGACGAACGTCGGATCGTTGAGCAGGACGAGGGCCGCCTTGGGGGTGTTCGACCGCATCCGCAGGGCCGTGCATTCCTCGCGGTTGGGCGCGTCGAAGGCGAGCAGTTGCGGATGGAGGAACATCCGCTGCCAGTGCACGTAGAGCCCGCGCCGCCACTGCCGGTCGTCGGTGTCCGGCTGGTACTCGCGCTGCGGAAAGCTGAGGTGTCGGTAGTAGCCCGCCGGCTGGTAGGGATGGACGCTCGCGCCGCCGAGCCGCTCCACGAGCAGGCCGCTGGCGAAGAGCGCGGTGTCGCGGACGTGCTCGGCCGGCAGCCGCCACCGGCCCTGTCTGGCGAGCAGGCGGTTGTCCGGGTCGCTGGCGAGCAGGTCGGCCGCCGCGTCGGAGGCCTGCCGGTAGGTGCGACTCATGACGATCGCCCGCACGAGCCGGCGGAAGCTCCAGCCGCCGTCGACGAACTCGTGGGCGAGCCGGTCGAGCAGCCGCGGATGATCGGGCAGCTCGCCCTGGCCGCCGAAGTCGGCGAGGCTCCGGCACAGCCCCGCGCCGAAGAACAGGGCCCAGATCCGGTTCGCCGTCACGCGGGCCGTGAACTCACCGAAGCCCCCGGAGGCCCGGGAAGTGACGAGCCAGCGGGCCAGGTCGGCCCGCGTCGGCCGGCCGGCCGCGTCGAGCCTCCCGAGGAAGGCGGGCACGGCCGGCTGCACGAGCGGACCGGTCTCGTCCATCCAGTTGCCCCGCGGCAGGATGCGGACGTC
>JBIIUP010000268.1:0-3753 GCA_044339885.1 Pirellulales bacterium
AGGCCTGCCCGTCGCCGTGAAGGACGCGATCTGCACGGCCGACCTCCCTACGACCTGCGCGTCGAAGATGCTCGCCGGCTACCGGCCGCCCTACGACGCGGAGGTGGTGGCCCGGCTCCGCAGGGCCGACGCCGTGATCGTCGGCAAGACGAACATGGACGAGTTCGCGATGGGGGGCTCGAACGAGAACTCCGCCTTCGGTCCCGTCCGCAATCCGTGGGCTCTCGACCGGGCGCCGGGCGGATCCAGCGGCGGCTCGGCGGCCTGCGTCGCGGCCGACATGGCCCCGGTCGCCATCGGGTCCGACACCGGCGGCTCGATCCGGCAGCCGGCGGGACTGTGCGGCATCACCGGATTCAAGCCGACCTACGGCGCCGTCAGCCGCCGCGGCCTCGTGGCGTTCGCGTCGAGCCTCGACCAGATCGGCCCGATGGCCCGCTCGGCCGCCGACTGCGCCCTGGTCATGGAGACGATCGCCGGCCACGACCCGGGCGACTCCACGTCGCTGCCGGGGCCGGCGTTGGCCTACACGCAGGCGCTGGAGAAGCCGCTCACGGGCCTGCGGATCGGCCGCGTGACTGAGCACTTCGGGCCGGGCCTCGATCCCGAGGTGGCCCGCGGGGTGGAGGAGGCGTTCGCGGTGTTCGAGGCGGCCGGCGCCACCATCCGCGAGGTGCGGCTGCCGCACGCCCGCTACGGCATCCCCACCTACTACCTCATCGCGCCCTGCGAGGCGTCGAGCAACCTCGCGCGGTACGACGGCGCGCACTACGGCCACCGGGCGGAGCCCGGGCCGCGGGCGCCGGCCGGCGGGTTCGAGTCGCCGCTCGTCGAGATGTACTGCCGCAGCCGGGCCGAGGGCTTCGGGCCGGAGGTCAAGCGCCGGATCATGCTCGGCACCTACGCCCTCTCCGCCGGTTACTACGAGGCCTTCTACGCGAAGGCCCTGCGGGTCCGCCGGCTCATCCGTCAGGACTACCTCGACGCCTTCCGGGAGGTCGATCTCATCGGCGGCCCCGTCTCCCCCACGCCGGCTTTCCGGCTCGGCGAGAAGACCGGCGACCCGATGGCGATGTACCTCGTCGACATGTACACCGTGGGCACGAACCTCGCCGGCATCGGCGGCATCTCCTTCCCCTGCGGCTTCACGGCGTCCGGCCTCCCGGTCGGCTTCCAGCTCCAGGGCCCGGCCCGCGCCGACGCCCTCCTCCTCAACGCGGCCGACCGGTTCCAGCGGCTCACCGACTGGCACCTCCGGCGCCCCGCGGTTCCCGCCTGACGACCCCAGATGACCGCCACCCCTTCCGCCAGCGAGCCCTTCACGACCGTCATCGGCCTGGAGGTCCACGTCCAGCTGCTGACGCGGACGAAGCTCTTCTGCGGATGCTCGACGAAGTTCGGCGCCCCGCCGAACACGCAGGTCTGCCCCACCTGCCTGGGCCTGCCCGGGTCGCTGCCGGTGATGAACCGGCGGGCCTTCGACCTCGCCGTGCGGGCCGCCCTCGCCCTGAACTGCCGGATCGCCCCGTTCACGAAGTGGGACCGCAAGAACTACTTTTATCCCGACCTTCCCAAGGGCTACCAGATCAGCCAGTACGACCTGCCGTTCTCCGCGGACGGCTGGCTGGAGGTGGCCGACCCCAAGGGGGCGTTCGCGCGGAAGGTGGGGATCATCCGCGTGCACCTCGAGGAGGACGCGGGCAAGAGCATGCACGACGAGGCGGCGGGCACCGCCGACAGCCGCATCGACCTCAACCGCGCCGGCACCCCCCTCTGCGAGATCGTCACGCAGCCCGACCTGCGGAGCCCGCAGGAGGCCCGGGCCTGGCTCAACGAACTGAAGCTCCTGCTCGTCTACCTCGGCGTCAGCGACTGCAACATGCAGGAGGGGAGCCTGCGGGTCGACGCCAACGTGAACCTCCACATCCCGGTCGGTGGATCCGGGGCCGCCCCGGACCGGATCGCCAAGACGCCGATCGTCGAGATCAAGAACATGAATTCCTTCCGCTCGGTCGAGCGGGCGCTCGCCTACGAGACGGCGCGGCAGTGGGAGGAGTGGCAGGCCACGGGGGCCGAGGTCGGCGGGAAGCCCAAGCAGACGCGGGGCTGGGACGATCCGGCCGGCGTGACGCGGCCCCAGCGGCAGAAGGAGGAGTCGAGCGACTACCGCTACTTCCCCGAGCCCGACCTCGTGCCCGTCACCGTGACCGAAACCGAGGTGGCCGAGGCCCGGGCGGCGATGGGCGATCCGCCCGCCGTCCTCCGCCGCGCGCTGGAGGCGACGTGGAAGATCCCGGCCTACGACGCCGACGTCCTCGTCAACCAGGGCCGCGAACTCGTGGCCTGGTTCGAGGACCTGGCGGCGCGGGTGGGCGAGGGCAAGGTGGCGAGCAACTGGATGCAGCAGGACGTGCTCCGCTCGCTCAACGATCGCGGGGGCACGATCGTCGACTTCCCCGTGACGACCGAGCAGGTGGCCGACATCATCGGCCGGGTGCGGAACGGCGACTTCGACACCAGCCGCGGCCGGGAGATCTTCGCCGAGGTGCTCGCCAGCGGCCGGTCCGTGGCCGACGTGGTAGCGGGGATGGGCATCGCGGCGGTCAGCGACGACGAGATCGTCGCCCTCTGCAGGGAGCTGCTGGCGGCCAATCCCAAGATCGTGGCGGACGTGCGGGGGGGCAAGGAGCAGGCGGCCGCCGGCCTCATCGGCCAGGCGCGGAAGCGAAACCCCAACGTCAATCCCGGCAAGGTGCGCCAGGTCTGCCTCGACCTGATCCGCGGCATGTGAGCCGCGGCCCGCCGGCGGCCGCAGCCGGCCGCCGCTACACTCCCGGCATGACGTCCGCCGACCTCGCCCGCTTCGACCGCCACCACGTGTGGCACGCCTTCACGCAGATGCAGGAGTACGAGCCGCTGCTCATCGAGCGCGGGGAGGGCTCGTGGCTCGTCGACACCGACGGCAACCGCTACCTCGACGGTTCGGCGAGCATGTGGTGCAACGTCCACGGCCACCGGCACCCGCGGCTCGACGCGGCGCTCGCCGGCCAGGCGGCGAAGGTGGCCCACACGACCAACCTCGGCCTCTCCAACCCCACCACCGTCGAGTTCGCGCGGCGGCTCGTCGGGATCGCGCCGCCGGGGCTCGAGAAGGTGTTCTTCTCGGGCGACGGCTCGAGCGCCGTCGAGGCGGCGCTCAAGATGGCGTTCCAGTACTGGCTGCAGGCCGATCCCCCGCGGCCGGCCCGCACCCGATTCGTCGCCATCGGCGAGGCCTACCACGGCGACACGCTCGGCGCCATCGGCGTGGGGGGCGTCGATCGGTTCACGGCGATGTTCGCGCCGCTGACCTTCGAGGCGATCCGGCTGCCTCCGCCGGGCGGGCCGGGCCCGCACGCCGCCGAGCCGGCGGCTGCCGCGTCGCTCGCCGCGCTCGAGCGGATTCTCGCGGAGCATGGCGACTCCGTCGCCGCGATCATCATGGAGCCGCTCGTGCAGATGGCCGCGGGCATCCTCGTCCACCCGCCGGGCTTCCTCCGCGGTGCGGCCGAGCTGGCCCGGCGGCACGGCGTGCTCCTCATCCTCGACGAGGTGGCGACCGGCTTCGGCCGCACCGGGACGATGTTCGCCTGCGAACGGGAGGGGGTGACGCCCGACTTCCTCTGCCTCGCCAAGGGCCTCACGGCCGGCTACCTGCCGATGGCGGCGACGCTCACCACCGAACGGATCTGGGACGCGTTTCTCGGCGGCCAC
>JBIIUP010000269.1:0-3714 GCA_044339885.1 Pirellulales bacterium
ACCTGTCGTGCCGGTGACTTTCCCTGGCTCGAGGGGCGGCTCGGCGGCCGGCCGACCGCGCTCTGCGGCCGGGATGCCGTTCAGGTCATGCCGGCCGTGGAAGGCGTCGACCTGGCGGCGCTGGCGGCCCGGCTGGGGGCCGTGGCGGGAGTCACCGCCAATCCGTGGATCGTGCGGGCGGCCGTCGAGCCGGGGATCGAACTGGCCGTGTTCGCCGACGGCCGCGCGATCGTCTCAGGGACCCGCGACGAGGCCCGCGCCCGGGCGATCGTGGCCCGCTATCTGGGGGCGTGATGCGGATGGCCCGTGGCGGCGGCGAGGATCCGCTGCTCCGTGGCCTCGGCCCGGGTGAACTCGGCGGTGAGGCGACCCTCGGCGAGGACGACGATCCGGTCGGCGAGCGCGAGCAGTTCCGGCAGTTCGCTCGATGTGAGCAGGACGCCGAGGCCCCGGCGGCAGAGGCCGTCGATGAGCCGGTAGAGCTCGGCCTTCGCCCCCACGTCGATGCCGCGGGTCGGGTCGTCGAGGAGGAGGACCCGTGGCTTCGTCAGCAGCCAGCGGCCGATGATGCACTTCTGCTGGTTGCCGCCGGAGAGTCCGGTGATGGCCGCGTGGGGCCCGGGGGTCTTCACGCCCGCGTCGCGGATCGGCCCGGCGACGAGCGCCTCCTCCCGCGACCTGCTCAGCAGGCCGCCGCGCAGGGCCTCCCGCAGGCCGCAGAGGCTCACGTTGCCCGCCACGTCGAGGTCGGGAAACAGCCCGAGCCGCTTGCGATCCTCGGCCACCATCGCGATGCCGGCATCGCAGGCCTCGCGCGGATGCGTGAACCGCACCGGCCTGCCGTCGAGCCGGATCTCACCGGTCCACGCCGGCGGCGACACGCCGAAGATCGTCTCCAGCAACTCCGTGCGTCCGGCCCCCATGAGTCCCGCCACGCCCACGATCTCGCCGGCGTGCAGTTCCAGCGAGACGTCGGCGAGCCGGTGGCCCCGGGGATGCCCGGGCCAGGGCAGGGTGAGACCGCGGACGTCGAGCAGCCGCCGGCCGCGGGTGCGCGGCTCGTGGAAGTCGTGGGCCGCGATCTCTCGGCCCACCATCCAGCCGGTGACCTCCTCGGGCGTCGTGGCGGCCCGGTCGACGGTGCGGACGTGTCGGCCGTCCCGGAGCACCGTGATCCGATCGGCGAGCCGGAAGACCTCGTCCATCTTGTGGGAGATGTAGAGAATCGTCGTGCCTCGGTCGCGAAGCCGCTCGATGATCCGCTCCAGGCGGGACGACTCGGTCTCCGTCAGGGCGCTGGTCGGCTCGTCCATCACCACGATCGACGCGTCGACCGCCAGGGCCTTGGCGATCTCGACGAGCTGCTGGTCGCCCACGCGGAGGCCGCCCGCCCGGGCCCGCGGGGAAATCCGGCACTCGAGCATGCCGAGCAGGCGGGCGGTCTCCGCCTCCATCGCGGCGTCGTCGACGAGGCCCAGGCGGCCGCGCCGCTCGCGGCCGAGGAACACGTTCGCGGCGATGGAGAGCTCGTCGACGAGCGCGAGTTCCTGGTGGATGATCGCGACACCCGCGCGCTCCGCGGCCCGGGTATCGGCGAACAGCGCCGGCGTGCCGTGAATGTGGAGCGTGCCGGCGTCGGGCCGATCGACGCCCGACAGGATCCTCATGAGGCTGCTCTTGCCGGCGCCGTTCTCGCCGCAGATGGCGTGAATCTCGCCCCGCCGCACGTCGAACGAGACGTCGTCGAGCGCGATCACGCCCGGGAACCGCCTCGTGATCCCCCGGAACACGATCGCGTGGTCGGCAGCGGCGGCGATCATGCGTGCCTCACCGCCGCAGCCCGTCGGCCCTCCCAGAACCGCAGGGCCGCCAGCAGGGCGAGGGCGGCGATCGCCGTGGCGGTGCCGGCCCGCGGCGAGGCGGTCATCGCCACCACGCCGCCGGCGAGGATCGCGAGCGTGGGGACGGCGCAGAGCCCGAGCGGCCCGGGGAGGAGCCGCCGGCCTCCCTGTGTCATCCCGCCGACCTGGGAGAAGGTGACGGCCAGCACCACCACCACGCCCACGATGAGCCCCTCGTAGATCTCGGCCTCCGTCTTGATCACCTTCGACACGGCGTCGATGACGACCCGGAGGAAGACCGTGCCCAGCACGGTGCCCGGCACGGTGCCCACGCCGCCGGAAAGCGAGCACCCGCCCACGACGGCCGCGGCGATGGCGTTGAGCTCGTGCCCCCGGGCCTGGTTGGCCGGCGCGGCGACCGATTCGTTGGCCACGTAGAAGAGGCCGGCGAGGGCCGCCGTCATCGCGGCGTAGCAGTAGGCGAACCACTTCACGTTGTCGGTGCGGATGCCGGCCAGCCGGGCGGCCTGCTCGTTGCCTCCGAGGGCGTGCAGGTGCCTGCCGAGCACCGTCCGTGTGAGCAGGATCCAGGTGACGAAGGCCAGCAGGCCGAAGACCGCCACCGGGATCCAGACGTTGTCACGGACGAGCTTGAACATCGGGTCGTAGACGTTGATCTGGCTGTTCTTTGTCGGCAACAGCGCCGCCGTCGTGCTCGTGGCGATCGCCCGGGCAAGGCTCCGCAGCCCGACGAGCGTGGCCAGGGTCGCGATGAACGGGGGGAGCCGCACCGCCGTGATCAGCCAGGCGTGGAGCGTGCCCACGAGGAACCCCGTCAGCAGGCTGGCGCCGCAGCCGGCGACCACCACCGCGGCGCCGGCCGGCTTGAAGCCGATCATCTCGGCAGGGGCCAGCGCCAGCATCGTCGTCGCGCACACCGTCGCCGAGAGGGCGATCATCGAGCCCGCCGAGAGGTCGATGCCACCGGCGATGATCACGACCGCCGCCCCGAGCGCGAAGATGCCGAGCAGCGCCGTGCTGCGGGCGATGTCCCGAAGGCTGGCGAGCGGCTGAAACCAGTAGGAGTGGTTGGCGTCGACGACGGCCGTGACCACGACGGCGACGGCGATGGCCGCCAACAGCGCCCACTCGCCACGGCGGAGCAGGCCGTCGGGGGATGGGGAATCGGGAGCGGCCATGCGCACCTTCCGCGGACGCGTGACGGGACGGCAGCCGTCAGGAGCTCGACAGGCCGTGCTGGGCAAGCCACTCGCGGAACTTCGAGAGCGGCATGATCTCATGGCCGGTGCCCGGCACGTCGGCGGGCTTCACGAGCGGATTCTCGTCGGGCACGATCAGCCGCAAGCCGGTCGTGACGATGTCGCCGTCCGGCCGGCCTGCGTTCGGGAACATTTCCGCGATCGTCCCCTCGTCCCCCTCGTGCATCGCCAGCAGCAGGCGAACGGTCTGGAGGCCCATCTCGAACGGGTTCTGCACGACCATCGCATCGATTTGGCCGGCGGCCATCCGTTCGATGGCCACGGCCTGGGCGTCGAACGTCACGATGGTGATCCGGTCGCGGATGCCCCGCTCCTCCACCACTTCGGCGATCGCCGGAGCGTTGTAGGCCCAGATACCGACCAGGGCGACGAGGTCGGGATGGTTGACGATCGCCGTGCGGACGTTGTCGCGGGCCCGCGCCAGGTCCATCTCGTCGCTCATGCGGTCGGCCTCGCGGAAGCCGGTGCCGATCGCCTCGCGAAAGCCGTTCATCCGGGCCCGGGCGTTGTCGCTGTCGGTGAATCCGGCGAACTGGACGTAGGCTCCCGACGCCGTGCCGCGGGCGGCGAGGATCGCCTTGGCGGCCAGGCCG
>JBIIUP010000270.1:0-3694 GCA_044339885.1 Pirellulales bacterium
CCCGCCGCGGCCTTCTCGGGGGCCGCCGCGCGGGCCGCGGCCAGCTCGGCCGCCATCTCCACGACGAGCCCCTCGAACACGCTGCACAGCCGCCCCACGGGCGTGGGCCGGGTGGAGGCGACGTGGTAGGTGCGGCCGTGGAGCGAGCGGTCGCCGATGATCCGGGCCATCACCGCCGACACCCAGTCGACCGGGACCAGGTTCTTCACCTCCCGGCCGGTCATGCCGAGGACGTCCAGCAGCGAGCCCGGTTCCAGCGAGGCCCGCATGAACGCCTCCACGAAGGGCTGCACGATCCGCAGCGGCTTGTAGAAGCCGTGGAACGTGTTCGTGAACCCCGTGACGAGGTCGCCCACGATGATGCTCGGCCGGTGGACCGTGCAGACGTCGAGGAAGGGGGCCGCGACGGCGGCCTTCTCCGACTCGATCTTGCTCCGCTCGTAGTCGTTGCCGGGGGTCTGGCCGACGTCGAGCTCCGTCTCGAGAATCCGCCCGCGGCGGGTGCCGCAGACGTAGGCGCTCGAGACGTGGTGCAGCCGGCGGATGCCGGCGTCGCGGCACAACGCCAGCACGTTGGCCGTGCCGTTGACGTTGCTGTTCCACGGCTCGCCGTCGCTCTCCCGCATCTGGAAGGAGAGGCTCGCGGCCGAGTGGACGACCTCGTCGACGTTCCGCGCCACCCAGGCGGCCGCGGCCGGATCGAGGCCGAGCCCCGGCGCCGTGATGTCGCCCGCGAGGACCACCGGGCAGCCGACGGTCACGCCGGCGACCTCCTGCCAGTCCTCGAGAATCTCGTCGGCGCGGTCGGCGGCCGTGGCCGTCCGCGAGCCGCGGACGAGCACGGCCACCCGCCGGCCGGCGGCCGACAGGTCGCGGAGGAGCGACCGGCCGAGGAGGCCCGTGGCGCCGGTGAGGAGGAGGTAGCGGTCGGTCATGCTGCGGATCCTTGCAGTCTCGGTGGCGGTGGTGCTGCGATCAGACGTGGATCGCGGCGCCGCCGTCGACCACCAGGGTCTGCCCCTGCACGAGGTCCGACAGCGGGCTGGCCAGGAAGAGCACGGCGTCGGCGACGTCGGCGGCCTCGAGCTGCCGCTCGCCGACCATCGTCTTGCTCGTGCGGCCGGCGAACATCGCCTCGGCTCCGGGCAGCCGGCGGGTGGAGTCGGTGTCCACGAGTCCCGCCTCGACGACGTTGACGTTCACCCCCCGGTCGCCGAGCTCGAGGGCCCAGTGCCGGGCCAGCGCCGTGACCGCCGCCTTCGAGCCGCCGATGAGGCCGTACATCGGCAGGGCCATGTGCGTGCCGTGGCTGGAGAGGACGATCACCTTGCCGCGGCCGGTCCCCGCCTCCAGGAGCGGCGCCGCCGCCTTCAGCAGGTGCACGAACGAGAGGACGTTGGTGTGCATCGCCGCGTCGAAGTGCCGCTGCGACGTCGCGGCGAGCGGGCGGAAGCCCCCCGTGGCGGCGTTGTGGACGAGGATGTCGAGGCCGCCGAACTGCCCGCGGACGAAGGCCACCATGTCCTCGACGTCCTCCTCCTGGCCGACGTCGGCGCGGATGCAGGCGACCCGTCGGCCCATGGCGGCGATCTCGGCCGCCACGGCGTCGGCCTCGCGGCCGCTCGTCACGTAGTTGATCACGATGTCGGCGCCCGCCGCGGCGAGCCGCAGGGCGCAGGCCCGGCCGATGCCCCGGCTCGAGCCGGTGACCAGCGCCACCTTTCCGCTGAGGTCGATCATGCATTCATCTCCCGGGTTGGTTCGTCGGCGGTCGGTTCGTCGGTCGCGGTGGAGCAGGCGACGGCCACGAGATGGCCCCCGCGGTCGAGGAACCGCCCCTGTCCATGGGCGGCCCGCCAGTCGTCCTGCAGCCGCCACGTGAAGCCCTCGTCACCGTCGGGCTCGACCGACACCGCGAGGGGGCGGAACGAGGCGTCGAGCCGCGCGGCCTTGTAGGCGGCCTCCTTCGCGGCCCAGAGCATGCCCGGCGTGACGCTGCCGGCGCAGCCGCGCTCGGCGGCGTCGAGCCAGTGGTCGAGGCCGGCCCGAACGGCCGCCGGGTCGACGATGTCGATGCCGACACCGGAGGCGTCGCAGACGGCCGCGCCGACGAACCGCCGCTCGTGCGCCATGGCCACCGAGACCGGCAGGATGCCGTCCGGGCCGGTCGCCACGGGGCGGCCCGACGGCAGCAATGCCGCCACGCGGACCGCCGCGCCGGGCAGTCCGGCCCGCCGGGCGACGAGCCGCTCGGCCAGCCGTCGGGCGGCGGCGGAGAGCGACTCGCCGGGGACGGGGACCGCGAAGCCCACGTCGACCAGCCGATCGCCGACCGCCAAACCGCACTCGATGCCATCCCCCGCCGCGCGTGTTGCGGTCATGCGGGCCGGCTCCGTTCGGTGGACAGGACCGCCAGGTGGAGCCCGTCGAGCGCGAGGATCGCACGACCGTCGGCACCGTAGATCACGAAGTCGTAGACGGTCCGCTGGGGATCCTGCTCGCGGAACAGCAGCCGCACCGTGCAGGTCTCGCCCGGCCGGGCCGCGTCCACGATCCGCAGCCGTTCGAACCGGACCGGGATCTCCACGCGGCGACCGCAGAGAATGTAGGAGTAGACCGCGCAGGCGACGATCGCCCCGTCGAGGGCCGCCACCGGCACCGTCCATCCCGCCGCGCCGCGCGGCCGCGCCACGACGTCGGGCGCCACCGACTGCAGCCTGCCCCAGCCGCCGCTGCGGTCGAGGAACAGGCCCGTGAGCGTGCGGAACGCCGGGCCGTGCCACATCGGTCCGTCCTCCTGGTAGACCATCGGGTTCCAGGGGAAGGGCATCTCGTCGAGCCGGCTGGTGATCGGCTCGGCGGGGTCGGCGGCGACGACTCCGGAGAAGTGGACGCGGTGCGCGTCTTCGCTCCGCCAGGCGGACCACGCCCGGGCGACGCAGCCACCGGCGGCGGGGGCGACCTCGATCCGCACCTCCTTCACCTGGTCGTCCGGAAAGCCGAGCGGCCATTCGACGACGAAGTCCCGCAGTTCCTCGACCCGGTCGCAGGTCCCCGCGGCGATGGCGGCCTGGGACAAAAGCTCGGCTCCCATCACGGCCGGCAGCAGGGGGCGACCGTGCTGGCGGTGCTCCGTGAGGAACACGTCGGTGCTCGGATCGAGCGTGACGACCACGTTGGTCTCGGCCCCGGTCCGCTCGATCGCCGTGACGAGGCTGCCCCGCGGGCCGTCCGCCGCGGCAGACGGCGCGTCGAGGCAGAACGCGTGCTCGGTCACGAGCACCTCGGCCTCCGGCAGGCCGGCCTCGATCTCGGCCAGGAACCGGCCGACACCCTCGGCCAGCGGCATGAACCGCATGCCGAACTGCTCCAGGACGAAGCGGCTCTCGGGACGGCTCGCCATGCCGACCTCGTCCCAGGCGTGCCAGTGGAACACGGTGGCCCGGACGCCGGGCCGCGTCCGCCGCAGGCGGCCGACCATCTTGGCGAGCATGTCGTTGGCCAGCGAGTAGTCGGCCTGGCCGAGGCCGCCCAGCCGGCCGCTCGTCGAGCCGAAGGCGACGACGCCCTCGAGGGCCTGTGGGTTCACGGCCGCCAGCACGTGCTCGAGGCCGACGCACTTCGGCCCCAGCGTCGCGGCCAGGCCCTCGGCGGTCTTCTTCTCGAACTTGCAGGCCGACTCCCAGCCCGCGCC